>JADGRM010000239.1 GCA_017880945.1 Gallionella sp.
CATGCCGCGACCGTCGGGTGCTGGCCGACTTGAGACTGTTCAGTATTCTACTCGCCAACTTCCGCTTACTTGAATATAGCGGTCATCCGATTTTATATACATGAAGTGCAGGTCATGGCACGATGCGGAAATTCACTCCTCTATAATCACCGCCTGAAAGCAGCCAGTGAGGCTTTGCGTTCAGATCAGATATTCAGATCGCCGCATAGCAGAACTTGGTGACCTCCTGCTTCCGACCCGCAGGTCATGCCCGATGCCTTTACTTAATACGCAATCGGATCAGGACATTTCACACGACAAGTCGGGCCATCACGACGATGATCGCGATCTGCATCACACCTTGCGATCCCGCCAGCCAGATGTTGATTCTGTTGATGCGCACGATGCGTTCCCGGTCTGGCGCAGCCTTGCGCAATTCGAACCAGATACGCAGACTGTTGGGGAGGAGGAAGCCGAGGCCGAGCACCGTCATGACCGCCACCAACACTAGTGCTGCGATGATCCATTCGTAGCGGGAATACGCAGGATTCATGAACCCCAGCCAGTTGGCGAGAAACCAGCCGGCAGTCCCCGTGGTCAGCGCTACCATTGGGAAGTACAGCAGGGTGCGCGGCACAAGGTAGGCGATAACAGCGGTTCGTACCCGAATTTCGAGAACACGCAAAACAGGGCCGAGCACGAACCCCATGAAAAGGTCGGCACCGGTCCATAGTGCCCCTGACAGTACGTGGATCAAGTTCAACAGGTAAAGGTCGTGGCGTACCAGCGCGACTGCCATCACGATCGGAAATGCGAGCGACCACCAGGTGAGTTGGCGCCATAACGGCTTTATCGATGTAACGGCGTGCGTTTCCATGACGCTTTCTCCTGAAGGATCCAAACTTGCCACATAAGTATCTGGCCTGCAACGTGTTGATCATTAAACCAACGATCAACACTTTTACCACAAGCGCCCCGAGGGAGAGCCAGGTGACGCCATGCAACAATTCTTAAAGCTCAAAGGGGATATAGATGCCTCCGCTTACAGCAGCAAACCATTCGGCCCAGCGCCGTCCACGCCACAAACCGTAAGCCTCGACAAATCGTACCAGCCCGTACGATGCTGCCAAGGTAGCCAGTATCCCGAGTAAGCCGAAATATATAGATACTTCCAGGTCAGCGCTGAATGACTGGCACGTAGCAGAAATTCGCCAACTTCCGCTAAGATGACAAAACGGTACTTCATCTTTTCCCCTTTAAGGATTGAACAGCGTTTCTGGCAGCGTAGCGTTGATTTCCAGATCTTCCATCATCACGGTTTCGATGATGACATCCTGCTGATCGCGGCTGATCCCCTTGACCGGAAACTGGCTCGCTGTATCCAACCATAGTTCATGGCGGTGCACGCCGGCAACCACAAAATTACCCGAACCGGTCACGACAAGATGCAGAACCGTGCGACCGTCCATGTTCTCTTCGCGCGACACCTCAGCGTTGCCACCCTCCCGCAGGGTGCGGATATTTTCGAACAGCGTCCCCACATCCGAGTGATCCACGCGATGGCCGCGCGAACTCCGGATCAGCGGATTGCCGGGACTCAAACTGAGTTCCGGGAAATGCTGAACACCAAACGGCCACAAGTGCACGCTTTGAGTGTTTGGATTGTAAATCAGCACTGCACCGGCATGCGGCCGGATGAATTCCATGCGCACGAAACCGGGTTTCTTGTAGAAATAACGAATGTACTCCTCGCCGTCGCTATAAGTGGAGTGGATGGTGACACGGTAGGACTCGACGGTGCGGTAATGCTCGATGGCGCTAGCCAGCGGGTCTGGTGGGGTACCGGTGAGCGCTGCGGCAAGCATCAGGGCTGATAGCACCGGCTATTGCACCACTTCGAGCATGCCTTCCATGCCCTTCTCGCGGTGGCTTTTAAAAAACAGCAGTTTGTTCTTGCAATAAAAATGATACTTGCCGGCGGCGGTGGGCGTGAAGCGGATATTCCTGGCATCGCTCGATAACTTTTCGTCCACCGAGATGCCCGCCTCGGGTGATTGAATAACCAGGGTGTGGGGAATCAAACTCTTTTCCACACTGACCGTCAATTCCACCGGCACATTTACTTTAACAATAACACGGTTAGGCTTGAAAAAATAACCCCCGCCTTCAATCCGCACGTGCTGCACGCCATCTGCTGCGATGGTTGCCTGATAAACGACCTCCTCGGGTGGGGAAGTGTCGGCTCGACACTTTGCATATCCGGCAATCCCAAGGCAGAACAGAAAAAATATCGCGAAATTTTTCATGGTCAGGCTCCCGTTCATTTCTTTGACTGCTTCATCTGTCAGCCGGATTTCCGAAAAAATTGGCATTGGGCTTCCATTAATTTTCCCCTTTCAACTAGTGGGTTCAAGCTAACAGTTTTCATTTTGCCAAGCGATGAACAGTCATCCAGAAGGCCATGCTGAGTATTTCCTATTGGCACCTAGCTGCTATACACACATATTAACTGCCTACCCGAAAGCCGTCACTGGTAATAAAATCTGATCTTATTATTTGAATCGCCTTGAAGCAGTCACTGGTGACGCTCGGCAAGCGACACAAGGAGTCAATTGAGGTATGAAGTTAAAGATTACCAGACTTCCGGCCATCCGAAAATTCGACCTTTCATACTATATGTATTGACTCTATCGGTGGTACGCAATAATCTGTACTTACTTGGCAAACTTACCGAAAGGCAAGGGCGCAAAGTCACCGACCTAAGGGAGACTATGGCAGCGGGACTGCGGCACGGATGTTCGTCCGTGTGCATAAACTGCTTACCCCTGCGGTATTTGAAAATATGGAAAGGAGAGCGATATGTCCAGCCTCATTCCTGGTTTTTGTTTTATTCAAGAGGCTCATACACCTGTGCTTTGGGTTTGTATTCGTTGGATTGGCCGTAGC
>JADGRM010000056.1 GCA_017880945.1 Gallionella sp.
ATCCTGCTTACGAATTCGTATCCAGCTTTTTCTGTCCTGATGCGGAGCTCAGCGAAATAAATATGGATAAAGTTGCCCTTCGCGAGGTTCCGCTATCGTGAAGCCAGAATGGCAACATGAAGTTCGGCTGCGTGCCGAAAAGCAGCCAGTTGGAAAACATGGGCATCCCATCAGTCTAGTGTTTTGCTATATTGGTTTTGCGGATTCCTTGACTTCGGTCATAGCAACGATGACGCGATTTCTGCCTTCTTCTTTTGCGCGATATAGCGCTTGATCTGCGGCTTGAACCAACTTTTCTTTGCTATCAACGCTCGCACAGAAGCCTGCCACACCAATGCTGATGCTGATCTGAATGGTTTGTCTTTCGCCAGAACCATCAGTAATCTCGACTTGATGCGATTCAACTAGATGGCGGAGGCGTTCTGCCACCAATGCAGCTCCATTGATGGCGGTATTGGTACAAATCACCAGGAATTCTTCTCCCCCATAGCGCGCGACAACATCTAAATCACGAAGGTCAGCCTTAACCAGACTGCATAATGTGCTTAGTGTGACATCTCCAGCCTGGTGTCCGTAGGTGTCATTAACCCGCTTGAAATGGTCGATATCGAGCATCAGAACGGAAAGTTCGAGGGAGTATCGTTTTGATCGTGCGACTTCCTCATCAAGGCGACGATCCAGATAGCGGCGATTGTAAACTTTCGTCAGCGGATCGGTAATGTTCTCAGCTTCAAGTACATCTATTCGCCGCAGACCAATAGCGGTTTGCATCGAAAGCTTTATCGTTAGCCACACAAATATGGCTCCGAATAGTAATAAGCCGGGAATGGGGAGTTCGTGCCACTTGTTCTGTTGACCCCAAAGCACCACTATGTAGCCCAAGTAACCAGCGATGAAAAGAAAAATCAGTCCAGTCATGGCAAGCCACTTATTACGCAGCGATCCGGCAGGGAGCATCGCTATCAGTCTGCGGAGCGGGGAAAGAGTGGCCACATGAATAACTAAGCCGATTAGAACCAGTGAAGCGGACAGATAGGAAATCATGGTCGGATGCGTATTTGGCGTTGAGTTCTTAGGTTAAGTTGGGCTTTCAAGCAGAATGATCAGAGCGGTAAAATGAATCACGGATAACATTATGGCATTTCCCTTGAGCTTTTGGCTCTGACCGCTTTGTGTCGTTTGCGGAACTTGACGAAGTGCTGCTTTGCGGCATTGAAAAATCTGTGGAGGGATAAAATGCGAACTGCCCGAAAGGGAATGGTCAGAATTTTCATTCAAGTGGAGACCGCTCAGCGGCTTGCAACTTTCAATGTAAATGGGGGGATTGCAACTCTTTTTACCAGCGGCTTGAGTTAAAGGGGACTCTTTCGAGTTTTTTCTGCAGCTAAAATATATCGGCCCTTGCCCCTTTGGGTTCCCATATTCTTTTTGACATCCCATAGTCTCCTATGAAAAATCATACCAAGCTGTGCAGGCCGCTTTGCTTAAATAACTCAAGCCTGCACGCATACCGACAGCTGGCTACTGGCCAGACAACTCCTTTAAGCAGGTCTCACCATATCGTAGGCAAGTTTGAAAATCAGAATGATCAGCAGGAATAAAAATAAACCGCGGATGAAACTTGTGCCGCGTTTCATTGCAACCCAGGCCCCGGTATAGGCGCCAAGCATATTAAAAATAGCCATGGGGATTGCGATACCGTAGAGCACTTTGCCGGATGGAACAAAATAGATCAGCGCCGCAATATTTGTGGCAATGTTCACAAATTTTGCCGATGCGGAGGCCTGCAGAAAGTCGAAAGCAAAGTAGCGAATGAAGAGGAAAATAAGAAAACTTCCGGTACCCGGTCCGAACAGGCCATCGTAAAATCCGATACCTCCTCCTATCAGCACTGACAGTACGCGCTCGCGTGTTCCAATCTCGAGAGGACGTTGTATCGCACCGAAATCCTTTTTCCTGAAGATGTAGATGGCCATGACCACAACCAGCCACAGCACTAAAGGACGCAGCAATCCTTGCGGGATAAATGACACGGTGGCTGCGCCCAGAAAGGCCATTGCGAAGGAACTCATCGCAGCAGGCAGCACGAGATTCCAGGGGATATTTACTCTCCCGACATAGGAACGAGCCGCTACGGATGTACCCCATACCGAAGCGAACTTGTTAGTACCAAACAATGTCGCATCCTGCGCACCGGGCAGCACATTGATCAGTGCCGGGATCTGGATCAGGCCACCGCCACCGACTACTGCATCGATCATGCCGGCACAAAATGCAAAAGCACACAGTATCGAGAGGTGCAGCATGTTCTGCCCATCATTCCTTGTTGTGTTTTTATGTTGCCGCGACGACTATTGGTACGGCCATGATGAATGGCTGCTATCTCAATTAAAGCGGCCATGTTCGGATTGATTTTATGCTTCTAAAATTTACCGGCCCGTGCCCCTTTTGCTTAAAAGTTCTGAATCAGCCCTGAAACATACGCGACTTGATTCGGGCCATCACGTTGCGCGGCGACAACAAGGCAGCATCGAGTTTCGGCAACTCGATTGCATCCAGGGTGTTTTTTGCCACCAGTCCCAGTTCCGTGTCCCCCTCCACCATCAGACGGCGGCTGAAAAAGAGCGTGTCCGGATCTTCCTTGCGGGTAGCCAGCAGAAAGAAATCCTGCGCGGTGGCGCTGATAGCCAGATCCGGCACTTTGCCAAAACGGGTCGGCGTAAATTTGTCGGCATCGATCGTGAAGTACAAATTCAGCCCGATATCTTTGACGCGGATTGCAATCTGCTTGCCGTGCAACGGTTCCAGGTATTCCTTGAGGATGATCCTGTCCAGCGCCAGATTGAGCACCTTGGTAAAAGCAAAGGAGGGCGGAAAGGTTGGCAGCAGGGAAACCAGTGTGCCGATGGGTTTTGGAAAGGTGAAAGCAGGCTGTTCCATATTATTCCCTTACATCGTGGTGGATAGTGGCCGGTCAAAACCCGCTTGGCTGGCGATGACCACCTGCTCGATGCCGGGCCGGGCATGCCAGTAGCCATCGCATGGTTCGTCCGGCATCAACCGCGCCATCTGCTGTCCGGCCTCGGGACCGGACAGACTGCCATCCAGTCTCTGGCGGAACAGCGCAAGAATCTTTTCGGTATGGAACGGTTGCGGGCTGACACGCACCACGTTCACACCCAGTTGTTGCATGCCTTCCAGTTCCGCCACCAGATTATAGACTTTGGATGATTGTGTCTGGATGCCGTTCAACGCCAGAAACGGCTGCCCCTCGCGGGTCTTCAGAGTCAATCCGCAGGAGTGGTCGAGGCAGCGGAACTGGCAGTCGTCCTTGGGCAGGTTGTAATGGCGTGCAGTAAAGCAGCGGGCGGAGAATGCCAGCGGAAGACGACCATAGGCGAATACTTCGGTTTCCATGCCTTGCGGTTTACCGGCCAGCATGTCGGTCAACATCTGGCGGGACATTTCCACCGGTATCACCCAGCGCTTCGCACCCAACTCCGCCAGCAGAGCCAGCGTCTGGGGATTGTAGGTGTTGATATGCGGGCCGGCGACAAATTCCTTTCCCGACAATAACCGCACCGCCGCCATATCGTTGGCCTCCACCGCGAAGCTGCCGTTTTCCGTCAGGCGGCGCAGGGTTTTGAGGTCGGATTCGGATTCGATCAACGCCTGGGTGGACAGCACCACCTGCTTGCCGGAAGCGGCTAGATTTTTTGCCACCTCCAGCCAGTCCTCCAGACGAAAGGTGTGGCGTTTGGAGCACACCGTCTCGCCGAGATAGACGATATCCACCGGCGCTGCCTCGATACGCTCGTAAAATTCGAACAGCGCGTCGCGTTGCCAATAGTAGAGGATCGGGCCAAGAGCAAGTTTCACGTTCATTTCCAGGGACGGTGATAGGCACCGAGGGTGTGATGCTGACCCTCGGCAAGTTTGTTCAACTGGTTCATCCAGGCGGGCTCGACGGCATAGCTTTCGGCATTTCGCATCGCGGTGTCGATGGCCGAGCGCCATACCCTGGTTACCTGCTCGACATAGACCGGGCTGCGCTGGCGGCCCTCGATCTTGACGGCGGATATTCCGATACGCATCATCTCCGGGATCAGTTCCAGCGTGTTGAGACTGACCGGCTCTTCGATCGCGTAATAAGTTTCCCCGTTGACATCGAAGCGCCCTTTGCACAATGTGGGGTAGCCGGCGTTTTCGCCGTCGCCGTAGCGATCCAGCAACACGCCGTTCAACCGCGACTCCAGCCCTTGCGGGGTTTGCTGCCAGCGCACCGCCTTGGCCGGGGAACACACTCCGGCGGTATTGGGTGATTCGCCGGTGATGTAGGAGGACAGCACGCAACGCCCTTCCACCATCACGCACAGGCCGCCGAAGCCGAACAGTTCGATTTCCACCGGGGTGTGCTGCACCAGCTGCTCCACCTGGGGCAACGACAGCACCCGGGGCAATACCGCCCGCCGGATACCAAAATGCTCATGGTAGAAATTGATCGCCTCGTAATTGGTGGCCGAACCCTGCACCGAGAGATGCAAGCGCAGATCAGGATAAGTCCGCGAGGCATAGCGCATCAACCCTGCATCCGCGAGGATGACGGCATCCACTCCCGCTTCTGCCGCATTGTCCACCGCCTCCTGCCAGCGCTGCCAGTTGGCAGCCTGCGGAAAGGTATTCAGTGCCAGAAAGACTTTTTTGCCGCGTGCGTGCGCGTAACGCACCGCCTCGCCGGTGGCCGGCAGGTCGAAGTTCAGGCCGGCGAAGGCACGGGCGTTGGTATTGCCGCGAAAGCCGATATAAACGCAATCAGCACCGTTATCCACGGCCGCCTTCAGGGCAAGCAGACTGCCTGCCGGACAAACCAGTTCAAGCGACATGTCTTAATTCCTCGGTCACAAAGGGAGTCCCGGCGCGGCTGCCCTGGCGGGTGCCGCGTTGCCGCAGTTTGATTTCGATGCCGTTCAGCACGTTCCATTTTTCCGCACACCAGGCGGGCGCCAGCAAAACGTCCCGCGATGCGGTCGCCGTTACCCGGTGGTAGACGATGTTTGCCGGGGTGCGCTCGATCAGGTTGGCTGCCATGTCGATGTATCCCTCACGGGATAGCGGAGCATATTCGCCCTTGCGCCATTGATGAGCCAGCAGCGTGTGCTTCACGATGTGCAAAGGATGCAGCTTGAGTCCGTCCACACCGGTTTCCAGCACGATGTCCAGCGTGGCATGGCAATGTTCTTCGGTTTCACCGGGCAGGCCGACGATCAGGTGGGTGCATACGGGAATGCCGCGTTGCCGCGCTGCCAATGCGGTTGTCCGGTATTCGGCAAAGGTATGGCCGCGGTTGACCCGTTCCAGGGTTTTGTCGAAGGCGGACTGGAGCCCCAGTTCCAGCCATACTTCCAGCCCCTGATCGCGAAAATGGTCGAGCAGGTCCAGCACGTCGGATGAAACGCAGTCGGGGCGGGTGCCCACGGAAAGCCCGACCATGTCCGGCTCTTTCAGCGCTTCGAGATAGAGTGCTTCCAGTGCCTCGACTTTGGCATAGGTGTTGGTGTAGGCCTGGAAATAGGCGATGAATTTACGGGCACGGGTTCGCCGTGCAATGGCCCGGCGCGCCTTGGCTATCTGCGCAGCGAGGCCGAGACGGGTATCGGCATCGGGGCTGAAAGAAACGTTGTTGCAGAAGGAGCAGCCCCCCCGCCCTTTGGTGCCATCCCGGTTGGGGCAGGTGAAGCCGGCATCGAGGGCAATCTTGTGGACTCGCTCGCCGTGACGGCGAAGCAGGTCCTGTCCGAATGTGTTGACTCTTGCCGAAAGTATCATCGCTTGTTCAAGTTCATTTCACGACACCGGTTTTTATCCGATCTCAAAGCAGTGCGTGAAGCAGAAGGATAACTTGGTGGTACCTCTAAAAATTAATCTACGATGCATGTTGCAGGCGTCGAAAGAATATCCCGCCTCAACATCTCCCGAGTAAATAATACTCCCTTCTGGCGATTACTGTCACACACGATCCCGTTTGACAAAAAAATTACCGTTAGAGCGCACATCAAAGGGGAAGGGTTCGATTTGAATGGCTGACCGCCAAAACGAAGGGGCTGCCTTCGCAGCCCCTTCGGTTCTTCGTTACCGCACTTGACGACCGGTGCTGTCCCGGATTTTACCCTGGCGACAGTCCTGTAGACAGGTGCATGGCCAGCCATTCAGGCGCCATCGGTTTCGATTACCTTCTGTCGTGCCCGTGAGCACCGAAAAGATCGGACATCACTTGCACGTTATCGTCACAGGCGTGATTCAGGCATGGCAGTTCGAATGCCGACTCGAGCGACTTGAGCAGTGAGAAGTGGTTGTATGGCGTCGCACTTTGCTTGCCAGCTACGCCGTAGTTGGTGTCAACGATCAGCACCACCTGGTTGGTATTTGGCGCCACGCTATAGTCGTTCTCGTCCCAAAGCACGACGATCGCGTTGTGGCCTTCGCTCCATGCCGGCGAGCTCTTGATCGCAGTCACGAGCTTGCGGATGGCTACATCGCCGCGCTGGATCAGGGCCGGATTCACGCTGGATTGGGAACCATTCGAGACCGGGCCATAGTTGCAGAACGGCCCGGCATTGCCGCGTCCATGCTGATCGTTGCATTGGTTCGGCGCGATGAAGGAGAAGGCCGGTATGTTGCCGGTGCCCAGATCGGCAAACAAACCCTTGGGCCCGTCGAAGCCGACCGTGTGTGCCAGGCTGAGGCCGGGGTCACGCCCTTCCTGGACGCTCTGGAAATAAGCGAACGGGTTGTGCTTGGCGGCGTAAAGACTGACGATACCGGCCGATGTCAGCGGCGGATTCTGCGCAGGCAGGATTTTGCTGAAATCCGTGTTGTTGGTATAGACCCCATCGCTGTAGTTCACCAGATCTGCGCCATCGATCGGCAGATCTTCCTGGTAGCTTTTCCAGGTGCGGCGCGCTTCGAGTAGCTGATCGGCGATCGTTTTTCCGGAGATGTCGGACGCTGCCCGGATAGACTGGGCGCCGTCGATGTTGTTCAAGCCGGGCAGCCCTTGCGACTCGTTGCTGGTATCGATGGCCGGTGTCGCAGCGTCGGTGCCGGTACCCGAGATCGGGCAAATGTTTGGGCTCGGTGGATTGTCGGTATTGGCGATTCCCGTGACGAGGTTGTTGGCGCAGGATGCATTATGCCAGTCTGCGTTATGGTCGCTTTGCACACCGAAGTTGGAGCCGCCCACCACTTCGAGGTAGTTGGTCAGGCTGGGGTGCCCGATGGCAAAGTAATTCGTCGCGAGGTTGGCCGAGTGCGCCAGTTCGTTGACGAAGGGTGCGTTGGGGTTATTCATGATTTGGCTGTAGCCGTGGTTCTCCATCATGATCACGAAGACGTGATCCAGATGACGGACACCTTCGGGGATATTTCCTTCTTTGGCGAAAACCGGGCCGGCAAGTGCGATGCCCAGCAGACCCAGTGCTGCAATGGTTTTTTTCATGGTGATGATCTCCTGTGTTGGTATGCATTGTGGAATGCTGCTGTCTTGATAACCGAGCTTGGCAAATGAGAAAGTGGTCATGGAAGCTCGACAGCATTATTGAGCGGCTTAATGACAGGAAAATTACAGGTAAATGACAGGTAAATGACAGGAGAATGATTTGATGAATGATTGAAGCGGGCGATGCGAAAAGAATCAAAGAGGCCGGTTTCAGATTCTGTAATCTGACATAACCTGTCAAATCAAATTGCGAAGATCACAAATGAGGGGTTGCAGAAAAACCCGTTGCATTTGTAGAAATAGAAAAAGGCCTGCATCTCTGCAAGCCTTTTAAATTAGCCAGAACTACCTGATTAATTTTGCGTGCTATTGCACGCGAAATCCATTAACTAAAAACTACCTAGTTAATTTTGCATGCTACCGCATGCGAAATCTGGTGGCCCGGGGCGGAATCGAACCACCGACACAAGGATTTTCAATCCTCTGCTCTACCGACTGAGCTACCAGGCCATTTTCCCGTTAAGCAAGCAAATCAGCCAACTCAGGAAGCCGCGCATTATACCGGTACAGCGCCAAATAACAAACCCCGCCGAAGCGGGGTTTGTTATTTGCTGCGAAACACCAAAAAATTACATCAGGCCAAATTACATCATGCCTTCCATACCGCCCATGCCGCCGCCCATACCGCCGGCAGCAGGCTTGTCTTCAGGCAATTCGGCCACCATGCATGCAGTGGTCAGCATCAAGCCGGCGATTGAGGCCGCATTTTGCAATGCGACGCGCGTCACCTTGGTCGGATCAACCACGCCCATCGCCAACATGTCGCCGTATTCGCTGGTAGCCGCGTTGTAACCGAAGCTGCCCTTGCCTTCCGTCACCTTGTTCACCACCACAGATGGCTCATCGCCGGCATTCTGCACGATCGCGCGCAATGGGGACTCCATCGCACGCAGCACGATGGTGATGCCCGCGTCCTGGTCATGGTTGGCGCCCTTCAGCTTGGCTACCGCAGCCTTGGCGCGCAACAATGCCACGCCGCCGCCGGGAACGATGCCTTCTTCAACGGCTGCACGAGTCGCATGCAACGCGTCTTCAACACGCGCTTTCTTTTCCTTCATTTCGACTTCGGTCGCAGCACCGACCTTGATCACTGCTACGCCGCCAGAAAGTTTGCCCGCACGCTCTTTCAGTTTTTCTTTGTCATAGTCGCTGGTGGATTCTTCAACTTGCTTTTTGATCTGGGCGATGCGCCCCATAATCACATCATGCTTGCCAGCGCCGTCGATGATGATGGTGTTGTCCTTGCCCACTTCGACGCGTTTGGCTTGTCCCAGTTCAGCCAGGGTGGCTTTCTCCAATGACAGACCGACTTCTTCAGCGATCACGGTGCCGCCGGTCAACGTGGCGATGTCTTCCAGCATGGCTTTGCGACGATCACCGAAACCGGGTGCCTTGACGGCAACGGTCTTCAGGATGCCGCGGATGTTGTTCACCACCAGTGTGGCCAGTGCTTCGCCGTCCACGTCTTCAGCGATGATCAGCAAAGGACGGCCGGCCTTGGCCACCTGTTCCAGCAGCGGCAACAGGTCGCGGATGTTGGAGACTTTTTTGTCGTGCAGCAGGATGTATGGATTTTCCATCAATGCCAGCTGGCGGTCCTGATTGTTGATGAAGTAAGGTGACAGGTAGCCGCGATCGAACTGCATCCCTTCCACGATGTCCAGTTCATCTTCCAGGCCGGTGCCGTCTTCAATCGTGATCACGCCTTCTTTGCCGACTTTTTCCATCGCAGCAGCGATCTTCTCGCCGATCACGGTGTCGGAGTTGGCGGAGATGCTGCCCACTTGCGCGATTTCCTTGCTGGTGGTGCATGGCTTGGAAATCTTCTTCAGTTCGGCAACGGCTGCGATGACCGCTTGGTCGATGCCGCGTTTCAGGTCCATCGGATTCATGCCGGCAGCGACGAACTTCATGCCTTCCTGAACGATAGATTGCGCCAGAACGGTCGCTGTGGTGGTGCCGTCACCCGCTACATCAGATGTCTTGGAAGCAACTTCCTTGACCATTTGTGCGCCCATGTTTTCGAACTTGTCTTTCAGTTCGATTTCTTTGGCGACCGATACACCGTCCTTGGTGATGGTTGGTGCGCCATAGGAACGATCCAGCACGACATTGCGGCCTTTAGGGCCCAAAGTCACTTTGACTGCATCGGCCAGAATGTTCACGCCGATCACCATCTTGCTGCGCGCGGCGTCGTGGAATTTTACGTCTTTAGCTGCCATTTTCTTCTCCTTAATACCTTTAAATTGCTTGGGTAATTACTTACGCTTCAACCACGCCGATGATGTCATCTTCGCGCATCGTCATATATTCCTGACCGTCCATCTTGAAGGCCTGGCCGGCATATTTGCCGAACAGTATGCGGTCGCCAACCTTGACGCTCATAGCCTGCAATTTGCCGTCGTCGCCGACTTTACCTTTGCCCACGGCGATGATTTCGCCTTGATCCGGCTTTTCAGTGGCGGCATCCGGAATCACGATTCCAGAGGCGGTCTTGCGTTCTTCTTCCATACGTTTAACGATCACGCGATCGTTCAAAGGACGAATTTTCATACTGATGTCTCCTAAAACAAGGGGTTAAAAAATGCGGAGGCGGAGTTTAGCACTCTCTGTCTGCGAGTGCCAATAGTCGGGGCAACCCCGCCAGATTTCAAGGGCAGGGCAAAAGTATATTTTTATGGGTGCCTCTAAAAATTCAGAGTTCGCCCAAATGCCCCACAAGGGGACGCCGATCCGCTACGGGCAAAAGCAGCCCGTGCGGAGTCGTCTGCAAGGCGTGGAAAAAATT
>JADGRM010000057.1 GCA_017880945.1 Gallionella sp.
GATCAACGAGGACGTGGTGATTCCGCTGCCGCGCATGGGTGATTATTGCGACGGCATAGAACGCATCAACATCGAGTTGTCGCTGCACAACAAGCTCAAGCTGCTGGACGCGCTGGATGAATTTTTCGCCGGCGAGCTGCCGCTGTATTACCAGGACGACAAACAACTCGGCGACAAGGAACTGCTCGGCAATCGCGCTCACGAGGCCAAACAACTGCTGACCCAGGTGCGCACGCGCTGGCAATGGCTGCGGGATAATCTGGATGCGCCGCTGGCGGACTGCCCTTTTGCACCGGTTGACGCGCAAGACGCCCGGACTGTTTTCGACTCGGTCCAGCGCCACCAACTGCGTGCCTCATGGAAACTCGAAGTGCGTGATGTGCTGCGCCAGATCTTCTCTGGCAGCACTTATCAACTCATCCTCGACCAGTGCAACACCACCCACCAGAACGTGCTGAAGAGCCGCGTGTTCATCGCGCTGCACATGCACGCCGGCGACGGCAATGTGCATACCAACATCCCGGTGAATTCGGACGACTATGAAATGCTGCAACAGGCCAACGCCGCAGTGGTCCGCATCATGCAGCTGGCGAAAGACCTGGGCGGCGTGATCTCGGGCGAACACGGCATCGGCATCACCAAATTCGATTTCCTCGAGGCGGATGAAATCGCCGCGTTCACCGCTTACAAGAAGCTGGTCGATCCGGAAGGCCGCTTCAACAAGGGCAAGCTGCTCAGCGGCGGCAATCTGGAGCGCGCCTATACACCGAGCTTCAACCTGATGGAACTGGAAAGCCTGATCCTGGAGAAGAGCGAGCTGGGCGAGATCTCCGATTCGATCAAGGATTGCCTGCGTTGCGGAAAATGCAAGCCGGTGTGCGCCACCCACGTGCCTCGCGCCAATCTGCTGTATTCGCCGCGCAACAAGATTCTCGCCACTTCGCTGCTGATCGAGGCATTCCTGTACGAGGAACAAACCCGGCGTGGCGTTTCCATCCAGCACTTCGACGAATTCAACGATGTCGCCGATCACTGCACGGTATGCCACAAGTGCCTGAATCCGTGTCCGGTGAACATCGACTTCGGCGACGTGTCGATTGCGATGCGCAGCTTCTTGCGCAAACAAGGCAAGAAAAAATTCAATCTGATCGGCACTATTTCGATGATGTTTTTGAACGCCACCGATCCGACCACGATCAAGCTGATGCGCAAGGTGAGCATAGAGTGGAGCTATAAGGCGCAGCGCATCGGGCATTATCTGGCCAAGCGTTTCGGCCTGCTGAATGCCCAATTGAAACGGCCGCCTGCAACCGTGGGCAGCACGCCGCTCAGGTCGCAGGTGATCCACTTCGTCAACAAGCCGATGCCGGGCGGCTTGCCCAAGAAGACTTCGCGCGCGCTCCTCGACATCGAAGACAACGATGTCGTGCCTATCATTCGCAACCCAAAACTATCGAGCGAGGACGCCGAGGCGGTGTTCTACTTCCCGGGTTGCGGTTCGGAACGACTGTTCGGTCAGGTGGGCCTGGCCACGCAGGCGATGCTGTATGAGACCGGCGCGATCACCGTGTTGCCGCCGGGATACCTGTGCTGCGGCTATCCGCAAAATGCTTCGGGGCTTACTGACAAGGCCAATCAGATCACCACCGACAATCGCGTGCTGTTCCACCGCGTGGCGAACACGCTGAACTACCTCGATATCAAGACCGTGATCGTGTCGTGCGGTACCTGCATGGATCAGTTGCTGAAATATCAGTTCGACAAAATCTTCCCAGGCTGTCGTCTGCTCGATATCCACGAATATTTGCTGGAGAAGAACGTCACGCTCAAAGAGGTGCAAGGCACGCGCTATATGTACCACGAACCATGCCATACGCCGATGAAGACCTACAAATCGCAACAGGTGGTGGACACGCTGATGGGCACGCGTGTGCCGCTCAATGAACGCTGCTGCGGCGAGTCGGGTACTTTCGGTGTGGCGACCCCGCAGATCGCAACGCAAGTGCGTTTCCGCAAGGAAGAGGAGATGCGCAGCGGCGCGGACGCACTGCGCGCCGATGGCTACAGCGGCGAGATCAAGATACTCACCTCCTGTCCGGCATGCCAGCAAGGCTTGTCGCGTTACAACGACGATAGCGGCACGACAGCGGACTACATCGTGGTGGAAATGGCCAAACATCTGCTCGGCGAGAACTGGCTGGTGGATTATGTGAACAAAGCCAATAATGGCGGCATAGAAAGAGTATTACTGTGAACGGTGAAAGGTGAGCCGTGAATAGCGGGAAAACCGGGTGTGAACTGTGCGTTCAAGTGGGCGGTACACTGCTCTGGCAGGATGCTTCATGTCGCGTGGTGCTGGTGGAAGATGCCGACTACCCCGGTTTCTGCCGTGTGATATGGCGGCAGCACGTCAAGGAAATGACTGATCTTTCCGCTGCAGATAGAGCACATCTGATGGACATCGTATTCGCTGTCGAAGCGGCGATACGCGAAGTGTTGCAGCCCGACAAGATCAATCTCGCCAGCCTCGGCAACCTTACCCCGCACCTGCATTGGCATGTCATCCCGCGCTGCACGCACGACAAGCATTTCCCGCAACCGATCTGGGGCACAGCGCAGCGCGAAGGTACACCATTATTCCCGCCCGACTGGCAAGTTCGTCTGAAGGAGTGTGTGCGCTCTAGACTACCCGGCTGAACATGCTGACCTTGCCACTCGAACCGACCGACGACCGCGCCGACCCGCAGTTCAAGGATGCGGCCGGTTGCTCGGAATGGCTGAAACAGTTTCAACTGACCAACCTGCAACTGGCGCACAGCACGCTGCTCACCCAAGTGCACGAATTCAACCGCTACCCGATGCGCGGACTGGAACGGCTGAACACGCTGGAACGACTGCGCGAAATCATCGACCATGTGCAAAGCGATTACGCCAAAAAGCTCATTGCCAAACCGCTGCCGCTGAATGAAAGCGAGTTGCGGATATTCGTTGCGATCGTGCAACTTTGGCAAACGATGTTGTCGGGTTACCGGCGTTGCCTGCAGGCCTATTTGGCCGGCGACAGCCAGCTTGCCCAACATGGCGCACTATTGTGTCAGCGCTGCCTGTTGTATAGCGGGCAGGCGATCTTTGAACACTTGCGCACCGGTTACGAATTCGACGAAAAACTTTGGCAACAATTGCACAAGTTGTATGCGTTTACCGAACAACGCGGGCTGCAACGGGAGGAAATACCAGATTCATTGAACAACGGCCCATTGAGTGCCAGTCAACCTCACAGCAGTTGCCATCGCATTTACGTCAAAACCCTGCTTGCCTGTTATGCACACCCCGCCGAGCTGACTCGTATGCAATTACAACTGCTGGACAATTGGCTGGCACAATGGAGCAGTACAGTGTTCATGGAGCACAGCTATACCACCAGCAAGGGTGATGCTCAGCCACTCGCGCTGGATCTTGATAGCGCAAATGGACTACGGCCGGTCAAACTGGTCACGCATAGCAACAGCATGCGCTATCTGGCCATGGTCCCATTGAGCAAATTGCTGCGCGTCAAGACCATCTTGTTGCAACAAGGCAAAACCCCGTTACAGCTCGAACTGGGCGACCACAACCGCGATGATTGCATCGGGTTCCTCACTTTTCTGCATCAGTGCTGGTGCGAAAACCGCAACTCACGTTCTGATCAGCGGAATCCGGTCTCGAAACACGCGCAGCTTTGCTACAAACCGGAAAATATCCATGCACAAATGTCCGGCAATGATCGGGGCGAGATGGGGTTTCCAGTTGAAACCTGGCTGGTTCAAAACGAGAGCATCCTGGGAGCGCAACTCACCTGCGAAGACACGCCCGTCGGAAGGCTAAGCCCCAACCAGCTGGTTGCCTTGCGCTTCGATCACGCTGAGGCTTTCATGCTGGGAACAACAACATGGGCAAACGTGACACGCACCGGACAATTGCGTATCGGTGTGCGTTATCTGCCAGGAGTCGCCCGCGCGGTCGTGCTTCGTGCCACCGATGCGGTCATGCCTATAGCCGGGAACACTATCCCTGCATTTCTATTGCAAGCCGCACCCGCACTCAAGACCCCAGCCAGCCTGATTATTCCCCGCGACTGGTTCAAACCGGGGCGCGTGGTGGATATCCAGCATCAGAACGGCGAAAAGCAGAATGCGAAAATGGGTTTTAGCGTAGAGCGCGGGGTCGATTACGAGCGTGTCAGCTTTACGCTAGTGTAGTAACCGTTTGACCGGAAACACCAGCGCGAAGGTGCTGCCTTTCCCTTCTTCACTCGAAACCTCCAGCTTGGCCTGATGACGCATCGCGATGTGCTTGACGATCGCAAGCCCCAAACCGGTACCTCCCGTTTCGCGCGAGCGGCTGCGATCCACCCGGTAGAAACGTTCAGTAAGGCGCGGAATGTGCTGGGCGGCGATGCCGATACCGCTGTCTTGCACCAAGAACACCGGCTGACCGCCGCGCTCGAACCAGCGCAACAAGATTTCGCCGCCCTTCGGCGTATAACGGATGGCGTTGCTGAGCAGATTGCCGAACGCGCTATGCAGCTCATCACGGTTGCCGAGCAAGTTGGCTGTACTTGCGATCTCCATATTTAAGGAGTGACGTTCACCGCTTAGTAACTTCCCATCTTGATAAACCTCATTGAGCAGCACTTTTATATCCACAGACTCTTCGCGCAAAGGACTTTGTTCGTTTTCCAGCCGCGACAGGGTCAATAAATCCGCGACAAGATTGTCCATGCGCCGGGTTTGCTCGGCCATCAGTTGCAAAGCTCGCTTGGCGCTGTCCTGATTGAGGTCGGGCATGTCCTGCAGGTTTTCAACGAAACCGCTCACGACAGTCAGGGGTGTACGCAGTTCGTGAGAAACATTGGCGACGAAATCCCGGCGCATAGCCTCGATGAGCTTGAATTGGGTGATATCGCGACTGATCAATAATCGCTTGTTGCCACCGTAAGGAATGAGCTTGATGGATAACACCATATCGTTATGACGCGCCGGAATCATTATCAACGGGTCTTTGAAATTCGACTCATGGAGGTACTCGATGAATTCCGGCTGGCGCACCAGATAAGTGATGTCCTGCATGATGTCGTGCGCGGAATCCAGGTAAAAATGCTGCTGGGCAAGCGGGTTGAACCACTCGATGCGATTCATTTCATTCAGGATCGCCACGCCCTCCGGCAACGCGGCGGTGGCTTGTTCGATGTGATGCAGTTCGGCAGCAAGCTCCTGTTTGGTCTGGTTATGCTGCTTGACCATTTTGTATAGTTGCGAAAAAACCTCATCCCATATCCCGCCCGCTTCAGGAATGGTTTCGATGCGTGCATCATTCAACCATAGTCCCAGCTTGAACAATTGACGCGCGCGGTATGCCATCACGATCAGCAACACGATCAACATGAACAATAACGCGAGGACAGCCGAGAACATGCCCCATAACAACAACGCCGCCAGCGCGCTTAACACGACGGGCAGACTTACTTTTAACCAAAAATCTTGCAAAGTTAATTTCCTTGATGAAGCAACTGATGGAACTATAGATGAAACCACTGGTGAAAAGACTGATGCGACTACTGGCCATTCCACCAAACTGCCAACAGGCTTCGCATATCCATTCGGCTAACGTCAACCAAGTGGGTGGCTATTGGCTGCAATAATACTTCAGCCAAGCCGCAAGGGTTATAAGTTAATCGAAAAGCGGTAACCGCTGCCGCGCACGGTTTGAATCACATTATCCATTTCGACCGGTTCCAGTGCGGCGCGCAAACGGCGAATATGCACGTCCACCGTGCGTTCTTCAACGAACACTTGCGTACCCCACACCTGGTCGAGCAATTGCGTGCGGCTGTATACGCGTTCGGCATGGGTCATGAAAAAATGCAACAGGCGAAACTCCGTCGGTCCCAGTTCGATAGCCCTGCCTTTTGCCGTCACGCGGTGGGATGTTGGCGACAACTCCAACCCGCCCGCAGCCACCGTCTCATCCGGCATAGCCGGAATATGGCGGCGCAACACCGCGCGTATCCGCGCCATCAACTCGCGCGGCGAGAACGGCTTGGTGATGTAATCATCCGCGCCGGATTCCAACCCCAATATCTTGTCTCGCTCATCACCGCGCGCAGTCAGCATGATAATCGGAATGTCTTTGGTGCGTGCATCGGCACGGAACTGCTTCGCCAAAACCACGCCGCTGGTATTCGGCAACATCCAATCCAGCAGGATCAAATCTGGCAAATTGCCGCGTATCTGCTGCCACGCGCTCTCCGCGTCTGCGGCGCGCAACGCCAGAAAGCCCGCCTGCATCACATTGAATGCGAGCAACTCCTGAATCGCCGGCTCATCTTCCACAATCAAAATCTTCGCATTCATCATTTATCCCTCATTTTCACATCCCACTATTGATATGGGATTGCGAGAATATGAACAAATTATGACAGGAAGATGACACTCGTTAAGTTTGTGTATGAGACGGATGATGATGCGGCTGTTCCGCCACATGCCCGGTATGGCTTGCGGCAAGGTGATGAAGCTGGGCGTGTTCTGGTTCTTCCGGCAGATTTCCGCCCGCCACGTTGGGCAGGAGCGAGCCGACTATCATGCCGAGCGCACTGGCGAACAGGCCCGCAAACTGCGCCGGAACGAACGGGTCTTCAGGTCCGAACACCAGGATGGAAAGCCATACCGACAGGCCGCAGAAAATCGCCGCCAGCGCCCCCTGATTGGTGGAACGCTTCCAGTAGATACCCGCAACCAGCGGGATGAATGCCGCCACCAGCGTGATCTGGTAGGCGTTTTCGACCATTTTGAAAATGCTGGCCTTGGAGTTCATCGCATAAATGGTGACCAGTATCGTGAACACCACCGTCACGCCGCGCATGGTATGCAGCATCTTGTGGTCGGAAAGTTTGTGTCCCAGCATCGGCTTGAGGATGTTTTCGCTGAAGGTGACCGAAGGCGCCAGCAGCGTCGCCGAGGCGCAGCTCTTGATCGCGGAAAGCAGCGCGCCGAAGAACATCACCTGCGCAAACAACGGCGCATGCTGCATCACCAGAGTGGGCAGGATCATCTGCGGGTCAGTGTCGATCAGATCGCTCACCATCTTCGGGTCGATCAGCGTCGCCGAATAAGCCAGGAACATCGGCACGAAGGCAAACACGAAATACAGGCCGCCGCCGAACACCGCCCCCCAGATGGCGATCTTCTCGGTCTTGGACGATTGTACCCGCTGGAACACATCCTGCTGAGGGATCGAACCGAACATCATGGTCACCCATGCGGCCGCGAAGGCGATGATCTCCTTGAGGTCGAGCGCCGGCCAGAAGTCGAACTTGCCCGCCTGCGCCGCGTGCTCGACCACCACTCCAACGCCGCCCACCATGTTGCTTACCGAACCGCCGATATACAACATGCCGATGACGATGATGATCATCTGCAGGAAGTCGGTAATGGCCACCGCCCACATGCCGCCGAAGAAAGTGTAGATCAGGATGGTGCCGGAGCCTATCCACATCCCGGCGAGCTTGCTGATCTCCCCGGCTGACACCACGTTGAACACCAGACCGAGAGCGGTGATCTGCGCGCCCACCCAACCGAGGTAGGAAATCACGATGGCAATCGTGGTCAGCACCTCGACGCTGCGACCGAATTTCTTCTTGTAGAAATCACCTATGGTCAGCAAATTCATGCGGTACAACGGCGCTGCGAAGAACAGCCCGACCAGGATCAGACACATCGAAGCGCCAAAGGGATCGGCCACCACGCCGTGCAAGCCCTCCTTGAGAAAGGTGGCGGGAATGCCAAGCACTGTTTCAGAGCCGAACCAGGTGGCAAAAACGGTCGCAGTGACCATATAGAACGGCAAACGCCGACCGGCAATGGCGAAGTCCCGGGTGTTATGCACACGGGTAGCGGCGTACAAACCGATCCCGACAGAAATGATCCAGTAGGTAATAACGAACCAGAGCAACATGCGATACTCCCTTGCGAGACCATGAAAGAATGGCTGAAATTGTAGCAGCCCTGTTCATTATGAGCGAAACAAAAACGGGCCGTCATGAACACAAAAAAGCCACCCCGAAAGGTGGCTCAGTTAACAGTCGAAAACGGGTTACAGTTCTTTGGCGTGTGTGGCCAGATATTTCGCCACACCTGCGGTCGATGCATCCATGCCCGCCTTGCCCTTGCTCCAGCCGGCCGGACAGACTTCGCCGTGTTCTTCGGTGAATTGCAACGCGTCCACCATGCGCAGCATTTCGTCGATGTTACGGCCCAGTGGCAGATCGTTCACCACCTGATGACGCACCATACCGGCACGGTCGATCAGGAACGAGCCACGGTAGGCCACGCCGCCGCCGGCTTCCACGTCGTAAGCCTTGCAAATCTCATGCTTGATATCGGCCACCAGCGGGTAGCGCACCTGGCCGATGCCACCATTGTTGATCGGGGTGTTCTTCCAGGCGAAGTGGGAGAATTGCGAATCGATTGACACACCGATGATTTCCACATTGCGTTTCTTGAATTCATCCAGCCTATGATCAAAAGCGATCAGTTCGGACGGACAAACAAAGGTAAAATCCAGCGGATAGAAAAAGACCACAGCATATTTACCCGCAATATGCTTCTTCAGATTAAAGGTTTCGTTGAAATCATTATTGCCCATCACGGCAACAGCGTTGAAATCAGGGGCGGCTTTGCCGACGAGTACAGCCATGTTCATCTCCTATGGGTTGATTGTGTTGAGTAGTGCAATTTAGACTTTTGCCATCGCCGCGTCAACCTTCTGCTGGTTGTGGGATTTGATTTCATTTGGATAAGCAAACCAGCCGCTAGACTGCCAAATGGCTCAACTCCGACCCAGCCCGCTTGGGGGCCCACACCCGCCAACTCACGGCAGCTCGGTCAGATCACGCCACATCGTCATCAGCAACGCCATCAATGCCGGCCCCACAAACAAACCGATCAAGCCGAAGACTTCGACACCGCCGAGAATGCCGAACAGCACCCACAGGAACGGCAACTTGACGGCGTTGCCGATGATCTTTGGGCGCACAAAATGGTCGCCGATGAATAGCACCAGCATGCCGAACGCGAATACCGAGACGGCTGCAATCATGTTTCCTTGAGCCAGCAGAACGAGGGAAACACCGCCAAAAATAATCGGGGCTGCGAAAGGAATCATCGCCAGCACGCCTGTCGCCAGACCCAATATGGCAGGATGCGGTGCTGCTGCCAGCGCATACGAGATGCCGATCAGCAGACCTTCCGCTAGTCCCACCAGGACCAGCCCGCTTACCGTAGCCCGGATCGCAACGGCAGCCTGCAGACCATAACGGTCGCCACTCTCGCCAGTCAGCTTATTGAGCAGGACTAGGGTCTTGCGCGACAGATCCTCACCGTCCCGATAAAGAAAGAAGATGACGACGATGGTGAAAATCAAAGTAATCAGACGGTGAGCAACCTGTGCCCCGAACCTTCGCGCAAACTCCGCCAGCGTTTCGTTATCAGTTTGACCGATCAGACTGGATAGCGCGGCAGTGTCCGATAAATTCACGCGCCACCAGTCGGCTGCAGAGCCTCCAACCAATGGGATACCAGACAACTTCTCCGGGACAGCAATGCCCGTTTTCTGAACATCCGTGATCCAGTGCGTTATGGTGCTGACTTCTGCTGCGGCATGAAAAAGCGCATAGCCGATAGGCAAGAAAAATAATGCGGCGACAAGCGAAGTCATCACCACCGCCACACCGGTATCGCTGTACTTTGTATTAGCCGCAACCAACAAGCGCATCGGCCATGTGGCGATGACGATCACAACCGCCCATAGCAACGCGGGAATAAAGCCATGCAACAGCCATGCGGCTGATGCAAGCAGCGCGACGGAAAGGTAGACTCGGAGCTTGTCCTGCGCCAGCATAATTTATGAAATATGGGTTGTAGGCTGGGTTAGGTCGCCAGACCGCAACCCGACTCAATCATGCTTGAGCAGCGCGGCGCGAGACTTGCACCGCAACGATATGCAGCACTGCGGCAGCAATCAGATACAGGAACGCGCTTTGCAGATATGGGAAGAAGTATTGAGCAACCTGGGTACCGTATTGAGCCGCGCTCATTTTGCCGAAATAGTCGGCAAACAGATAAAAGCTGGCATTGGATAGCAGAAAAGCCGCTCCGGTAGCCGCGAAGGCGATTGCCACAAACTCGG
>JADGRM010000058.1 GCA_017880945.1 Gallionella sp.
AATTGTTGTCGCTTCCTCTTTTTGCGCTGCTGCTCTGGCTGTTCGCCGAAGGCATGACGCTGGAGCGGACCGCGTTGCTTTATTTTGTCAGCTATCTGGCTTATTTCGCATTCAATGTCATTGCCGTACTCTACTCATCGCGCAACACAGCTATCGCTCGGATTGATGTCGCACGATAAAATCAATGGGGCTCCGTCCCCAGTAGTTGCCCAGTAGTTGATTTGATCGTAACCGGGGATCGGCCTTTGCTTTCGGTGGTCGAATATCAGGGCGTGAAGATCGTCGGTGTTGCCGAGGCGCTGAAGACGATCGCGGCGCGGTAGGCTTCCTTTGCCGTAACCGCTTTAGCCGCCAAAGCCTATCCTGAGCACAGTCGAAGGAATGAAGCCACTCGCTTCCGGTGAACCTGGAGCGAGTGGCTTTTTATTTATATTGGTTATTACGCCTTAAGCGCGTTGCGCAGAAAAAATTCTGTGCAGGCACTTGCCACGTGAGCACAACTAACAATAGCGAAGGTATCTTATGCTCTTCATGGCGCTCCTGATTTTACTTGCCCAATGGTTTATTGCTCAGGCATATCGCCTTCACGGACAACCGCCACGCCGTTACCGACGCATCCATCAAGCCGAGACAACAAGTCCTATCCGCCGCACCCGTGCAAAGCCCGCCTGGGTGAAACACGAGGTGCTGCGTTTAAAGGCGCATATGCCCCAAGACTCTTGCCGCAAGATCGAGGATTGTTTCAACCGGCGCTTCGAGTTCACGCGAAAGATGACTGTCCGCAAGACTTACGTTTCATATACGATCAGCAGGCATCTCTATGAGATTCAGGTGTTGCGCAAACAAATCAAGAACGCGAATCCGAAGTCAGTCCCTGTGAATTGGGTATGGGGCATGGATTTAACGGGCAAGACGGATACACAAGGCAGGCTGCATATGCTGCTCGGTATAGTCGAGCATGGCAGTCGCGCAGCGTTGTGTTTGCAGGCACTGCGCGATAAGTCGAGTTGGACGCTGTTGGGTCATTTGTTTCTGGCGATTGGTCAGTATGGCAAACCGCGTTTTGTGCGCACCGATAATGAAGCCGTCTTTACTTCGCGCGTGTTTCGCCTTGTGCTCTTTCTGTTCAGCATCCGCCATCAAACAATCGATCTGCATTGTCCTTGGCAGAATGGCAGGGTCGAACGTTTCTTCGGTACGCTGAAAGAAAGGCTGGATCAACTTGCGGTCGTATCCTTCGATGCGCTCAATAGTGCGCTTGGCGAGTTCCGCTTCTTCTACAACCATGTCAGGTCGCATCAGAATCTTGCACGCGCTACGCCTGCCGAGGCTTGGGCTGGGGTTAATCCGCGCGTAACTAGATTCAAACAAGAATATTGGTTTGAGGCTTGGGATGGGTTGCTCGCAGGGTATTATTTGCGGAGGTGAAGCAGAGACGCAACAAGACAACGAAAAAAGAATTCAGGACGGCAAAACGACTGTCCGGGAAAAGCTCGCCTGAGCAGTGAAAATTGGGAAAATACTGACAGGCGGTTTGGAAAAATCGGTTGAAATTCGTAGGTCAGGCGCGATTTTGCGGTGCCAGACTCGGAAAAAAGCTAAAAAAATCGGGGCTGGCGATTGCGAAACTGCTTGCGGACAATGCGGACAGGACACCGGCGTGGCGCAAGTGATGATCGCCTGACGCCGCTGGTCCGGCAACGCTCGCAGAATGTCCTGGGTGAATGAAGGATTGAGGTCGGTGAGCGCCTCGAAGGCAACCGAGGGTTGTGCATTTACGAGCAGTGTGGCGGCCCTTTGCGGCGGACACGCCTTGAGTTTGGCAACCAGTCGTCGTCGCTGGTCATTGTTATTCGGCTGAGACACGAACAGGGTACCGTTCTGCATTGTCGTCCTCCTTGATTCAGGGCGCGTGAAGTGTACCCTTAAGCCAGGACAAGAATGAACCGATTTTAGTTATTAGGTCAATCTTTCACATGAGGCGAGATAATAGGCCAATGCATGATCGATTTTGGTTGCAATGCTTCCGTCGTCCGATCAGGGCATCGTCCTGCCACTCTGCATTTACGCGATGGCAACGCAGGCCAAGTCGCCTAATTTGATATCGAAGGTGTACAGGCCGTGATCATCCTTGCAGTGCGGCATCAGCGGGAAGAGGATGATCGCCAGGCGCGAAATGATTCGAACCCGACTCCTTTAATTTGTCAGCATTTGTTGCGTTGTCAGGGTTGCTCAAAAAGATCTTGGCCTGTCCCCGATTATTCCTTTTGCTTCCTCAAGGTCGATTTTGCAGAAGTATTCCGCCTCCAGCCACATGACGTTAATGATGCCGAATGCCATGGCCAAGCCGACTCCAAGTACCCAAGAAAAATACCACATGATTTTTCCTTTCAATAAACGTTATGTTCGTTGTCGCGTATTGTCTCGACCGTGATTTTCCCGCGCAGCACACTGTACACCCAGGAGGTGTAGGCCAGCACGATGGGCAGAAAGATGAGCACCACCCAGAACATGATTTGCAGCGTTTTATGGCTGGAAACCACGTCCCATATCGTCAGGCTGCTTCTGGGATCCGAGCTCGACGGCATGATGAAGGGAAACATCGCGATGCCTGCGGTGAAGATCACGCCCGCCAGCATCGCCGAACTGGCGATGAAGGCGGCGATGGTTTTTTTCGCGCCGGATGCAACGATCGCCAGCAATGCGCCGGCAATACCCAGTAGCGGTGCCAGCCACAGCAAGGGATGGCCGTTGTAATTGCCCATCCATGCACCCGCCGCTTTTTCTACCACCTTGTCGAGCGGAGTCGCTACCGCATTGCCGGGCAGCATCGAAACGATGCGATAACCCTCTATCCCGTTCATGATCCAGACTCCGGCAAGAATGAAGGTCAGGATGAACACCGCTCCGGTGATTCGGGTAACCCGTCGTGCCCGCGCCGCAATTACGCCTTCGGTGCGAATCTGGAGATAGACCGAGCCGTGCATCAGCAGCATCGACAAGCTGATCACGCCGGCGAGCAGGCCGAAGGGATTCAGCAGTTGCCAGAAGCTGCCGCTGTAGGTCACCCGCAGGTCGTTGTCGAAGCTGAACGGGACGCCTAGAAGCAGGTTGCCGAAGGCCACGCCGAAAATCAGCGCGGGCACGAATCCGCCCGCAAACAGCCCCCAGTCCCAGGCCGAGCGCCAGCGCGGGTCGGTCACCTTGTTGCGGTAATCGAAACCCACCGGCCTGAAGAACAGTGCGAAAAGCGTCAGCATCAATGCGATATAGAAGCCGGAAAATGCCGTGGCATACACTATCGGCCACGCGGCGAAGATCGCGCCGCCCGCAGTGACGAACCAGACCTGGTTGCCTTCCCAGGTGGCGCCCACCGAGTTGATGATGACGCGGCGTTCGTCGTCGTTCTTGCCGAGAAAGGGCAGCAGCGCCCCGATACCCAGATCGAACCCGTCGGTGACGGCGAAACCGACCAGCAGCACACCGACGAACAACCACCAGATCAGTTTCAGCGTTTCGTAGTCGAATATCATGATCGTCTCCTTAAGGGCTGCCGTATTGGCCGGTGTGCAGACTTTGCGGGCCGAGGCGCGCGTACTTGAACATCAAATACAGTTCGGCTACCAGCAACAAAGTATAAAAGCCGACGAATCCGGCGAGGCTAAAGTACACGCTGGACGGATCAAGGTTAGACGTGCTCAAATGGGTCGGCAGGATGCCACTGATCGTCCATGGCTGCCGCCCATATTCGGCGACGATCCAGCCCATCTCGGCGGCTATCCACGGCAACGGAATGCTGTAAAGCGCGAGCCTCAGCAGCCATTTCTTTTCGGCAATGGTGCGCTTCGCGGTGTAGTAGAAGGTGGCGGCGAAGATGAACAGGATGATGAAGGCTATCGCCACCATGATGCGAAAAGTCCAGAACATCGGCGCAACTTTGGGAATGGTGTCGCGCGCCGCCATCTTGATCTGCTCTTCGCTGGCATCCGTCACGTTCGGCGTATATTTCTTGAGCAGCAGGCCGTAGCCCAGGTTGGCCTTGGTTTTTTCAAAGAGCGCTTTGGTTTCATCGCTGCCGTCGCCTGCGCGAAGTTTTTCGAGCGCAGAGTATGCGCTCATGCCATTCCTGATCTTCACTTCGTTCTCATCCCGCAACTCGGTTATTCCGGTGATTTTCTCGTCGACCGAACGGGTTGCAATAAGACCCAGCAGGTATGGGATCTTGATCGCATAATCGGTCCTCTGCGTGGCCTCGTTAGGAAAACCGAACGCGGTAATGGCTGCGGGTGCTTTTTCGGTATGCCATTCCGCCTCAATGGTAGCCAGCTTGACTCGCTGCACTTCACCCGCCGCGTAGCCCGATTCATCGCCCAGCACGATCACCGACAGCGCGGAAGCCAAGCCGAAGGCTGCCGCCACGGCGATCGAGCGGACCGCAAAAGCCTTGTCTCGTCCGATAAGCAGGTAATACGCACTGATGCCCAGCACGAACATCGAGGCCGTCACATAACCCGCCGAGACGGTATGCACAAACTTGACCTGCGCCACCGGATTGAACAGCAGTGCGGTGATGCTGGTCATCTCCATGCGCATGGTGTGATAGTTGAATTCGGCGCCGACCGGATTCTGCATCCAGGCATTGGCGATCAATATCCACAACGCCGACAGGTTGGAACCCAGCGCCACCAGAAAGGTGACCATAAGATGTTTCTCTTTGGATAACTTGTCCCAGCCGAAGAAGAACAACCCGACAAAAGTCGACTCGAGAAAGAATGCCATCAACCCTTCGATGGCAAGCGGCACCCCGAAGATATCGCCGACGTAGTGCGAGTAATACGCCCAGTTGGTACCGAACTGGAATTCCATCGTGAGTCCGGTCGTTATCCCGAGCGCAAAATTGATGCCGAACAGCTTGCCCCAAAACTTGGTCATGTCCCGGTAAACCTCTCTGCCGGTCATCACATAAACCGACTCCATGATGACCAGCAGGAAGGAAAGCCCCAGGGTGAGGGGCACAAAAAGAAAGTGGTACAGCGCAGTGGCCGCAAATTGCAGCCTGGATATGTCAACGAGTTCGGTAGACGGAATCATGGTTTGGCTCCTTTGCGGATTGCTGTGGAAAGAGATGGGAGGCGACTTGCTGTGCGTCCACGACCTGGTCTTCAGGCACGGAGAACCATACGAACCAGATGATAAAGATTGCGACCGCCTTGAGGGCGAGTGCAAGAGAGATTTCCTGCCACAGTCGGAATGTTTTCGGTTTGCGAGTCATGTTGTTGCTCCTGACGCTAACTTGAACCTGATTATATATCAGCATATTCTAATTTATCTGGTGCAACTCCAGCCGATGAATATTCGCCTGATTTGTTGTTTTCCTGGACTTCCCTTGACAATGTGCAGGAAGGAAAACCAGTTAGTCGCGGGCACCACCGGAACACACATCAAGTACCGCAGATTCATTGAATGTGCCGTGCAAGTGCGTAGTTATTGTAATAGTTTGCAACCAAGTAGCCACGCTATGCCTTTCTGGTCCGATTGTTAGCACGTGTGTGATTGGCATCATTTAGCGCAGGACAGCTGATGAATGACTCTGTGCTGAATTTTACAATTGATGTTGACCCATGAGCTCCTTGTTTTCGCAGTGCCCGAACTCCGGATCCCATGCGAGGATCGCAATCATTCTCGCGAAGCAGCGTCATGGGAAGAGTATGATCTCTAGCCGTGAAATAATTCGAGTCCACTTCCTTTGGATGCAAACTCCGCCCTGACATGAATTTATCCATCTGTCCCCCATACCCATTTTCCCTGGCATTCGCTATGCTGCCGAGACTGACTCGCCTGTCACAATGAGCGACCTTTCCGTCAACAGCGATCCCATCATACGCTGGAACGAAGCGGGCGAAGAAAAATCCGCGCGCTGGCGTTCGGAAAGCGGCACGCCGCCGCCCAAACGCGTGGTGATCGCCGACGACCGCATGACTGCCGACGCCGCCTACCATCTGGCTTGCGAGGGCACAGCGCTGCTGTGGCGGGGTGATTTTCAGAACGCGCGCCAACTGCTGCAGGCAATGACGCGGCGCGCAAATGAAAAACCAGGTGTACGCAAAAAGAAGAAGATAGCCGCCACACCTGCCGAAGCCTTTCACCTGCATCGCCTGGCTCAATCTCAGCGCGCCCGTACCCTGGGCATGTTATTGATACCCTTCAATGCAGACCACAGCATACCCTTGCGCCGCGCACCCGATGTGCGCCAGGCTTGCACAGACGCCTATGGCCCCGAAGCAAAAGACACACCCACCGAACCGTACATCGCTTCGCTGCGCGGACTGCAGGGATTGATCGGCGCCTACGAGTGGCGCAAGAATGGCGTGGAGATAGGGGCGCTGGGCGCGCGCATCCATCCGCATTACGGCGTGTTCGCACCGATACGCGGCGAGTACATC
Source organism: Gallionella sp. (assembly GCA_017880945.1). Lineage (GTDB taxonomy): Bacteria > Pseudomonadota > Gammaproteobacteria > Burkholderiales > Gallionellaceae > Gallionella. The sequence continues at coordinate 6,444 of JADGRM010000058.1, forward strand.
GGACTGGTGAATGAGGCCCCGTTGCCCGAGTTGGCCGAGACCAAGTCGTTAGCATTCGATATCGGCACAGGCACAGGAGTGCTCGCCGCCGTGTTGGCGCGCCGCGGCATCAAACGCATCGTCGCCACCGACCAGGATCCGCGTGCGCTGGCCTGTGCGCGCGAAAATATGACACGGCTGGGTCTCACCGCACAGGTAGCCGTGGTGCAAGCCGATCTCTTTCCCGAAGGACGCGCCGCACTGGTCGTGTGCAACCCGCCGTGGGTTCCGGCGCGGCCAAGCTCACCGCTGGAACATGCGGTGTTCGACCCGGAGAGCCGCATGCTGCTGGGCTTCCTCAATGGGCTGGCTGCACACCTGGAGATCGGCGGCGAGGGGTGGCTGATCCTCTCCGATCTGGCCGAGCATCTGGGTCTGCGCACGCGAGCCGAATTGTTGGCCGCGATCGATGTGGCGGGTTTGAAAGTCTTGGGTAAAATAGACGTGAAGCCGCATCACCCTCGCGTCTCCGATACCAGCGACCCGCTGCATGCGGCTCGTGCAGCAGAACTCACCTCGCTGTGGCGGCTTGCGTCTAAATAACCGCGAATGGGAAACAGTTTTGCTGATGTTTGACTTAACCTGATAGAGTGATTTTTCGCACCCTGCCTCACTTAACCAAAGGAGAACACCATGACCAAAAACACTACCTCAACCACTGCTCCAACAACAGCTCTGGGCGGCACGCCGGTAAAACTGTACGGCGATTTTCCGCAGGTGGGCAAACCCGCGCCCTCCTTCTCGCTGGTGAACAAGGACTTGCAGAACATCACGCTGGGCAGCTACGCCGGCAAACGCAAGGTGCTGAACATCGTGCCCAGCCTGGATACGCCGACCTGTCAGGCTTCTGCACGCCGCTTCAACAAAGAAGCCTCCAGCCTGGACAACGCTGTCGTGATCAACATCTCCGCCGACCTGCCCTTCGCGATGGCGCGCTTCTGCAGCAGCGAAGGACTGAACAACGTGGACAATCTTTCCATCATGCGCGGTCGCGAGTTCATGCGCGACTACGGCGTCAAGATCGCCGACGGCCCATTGGCCGGACTCACCGCGCGCGCGGTGATCGTGCTGGACGGCAACAATGTAGTGCGCTATACCGAAATGGTCAGCGATATCAAGAATGAACCGAATTACGACGCGGCGCTGGCGGCATTGAAAGCAATTTGATCTTTCGCAGGTTGGCCGCGTAACTGCATGGCAAGCGTGCCGAGAAATCGATGCGCCGAAATGTCGAGTCTTAGATGAACTATTGGGCTGAACTATTGACCCAATGTTAAATCTTATGTTAATTAGTGCAGTGCACCAGCCAACCTGATACATCGAAGGAGAACTCAATGAAAAGTCCATCACACAAACAATCCAGATATATCATCACCATCTTGATAGCCCTGGCAGCAATCACAGTCAATGCAGGCTGTTCACAAAAACCATCGGCTGAACAAACCGCGGCACAAACCCAGGCAGCAGTAGATAAGGCAGTCGAGGAAACAAAAAAGCAAATGATTGCCGAGCAGGAGGCAGCAAAAGCAAAACAGGAGGCCGACCTCGCTGCGCAAGCTGAAGAGAAACGCAACCAGGAAGCGGCTGTTGCAACTGCTAAAAAAGAGCTCATTGCTGAACAACGCAGGGCTGCAGCAAAAGCCAGGTCAAAACATGCTTTGGCAAGTCCGGTCCCTCCACCTCCGCCCGTGCCAGCAGAAAGAGTCGTTTGCACAAATTGCGGTGTCGTGGTGTCCGTCAATGCGGTTGAAGCGGAAGGCCAGGGATCAGGCTTGGGCGTGGTTGCAGGCGGTGTTGTAGGCGGGTTGCTGGGCAATCAAGTCGGCAGTGGATCGGGGCGTGATCTGGCGACCCTCGCCGGCGCGTTTGGTGGCGCAATTGCCGGCAACAAGATCGAAAAAACTTCAAAGAAGACTACGTCGTACGATATCACTGTAAGAATGGATACGGGCGAAGAACGTATCGTTCATCAAGACACGGTTCCCAATGTAGTAAAGGGCGACAAGGTCAGGATCGAAAACGACGCAATCGTTAATTATTGAGCACAGAAATAATGCGGCGCACTACATCGAACTGTTCGGCGACATCAGGAATGAACAGGTTTACGATTGCGCGCTGGCCACATCGAAAGCTATTTTAAATTTCGCAGGATGGGTGGGGCGCAGCATCATGCAGCGCAAACTACATCCCGCCCATCCGCTTGGCGAATGAGGTTGCATAAGCGGGCGAACGGAACTGGAGGATCGGGTCGTTCGTTGGCTCGATTCCGTCGCTCATCACCAACGGGTCGAAGTTGATCTTTTCGCATTCGGCACCCTTCTGCGGCATCGCCGAGGAAATCGTCAGCGTCCCTACCTTCACCTCTTTGCGGTTCGCGGGCCACGCCAATGTCGGGTCGTCCACCGGGTCGCCGGGTTTGCCGAGCGCGATCACCATGTCCCAGCGCAGCGGCCCCTGTTTCGTCCGGTCGATCAATGCCTGTTCGAGAAAATTCGGCGGCATGGACTTGAGTTCGGCATCTGACAAGCGCTTTTCCCCGTCCTGAGGAACAAAGCGCCAGCGCACCAGCGTGGTCTTGTTGGCGCGATTGACGAACTTGAAGGTATGGATGCCGAAATAGGCGCTGTTGGCATAACTCACCGGTGGATTGTTATTCGCCAGAAAATCCGCCTGCGCCAGGTTGTCGGGATGAGTCGCCTTGAATGCCTTGATCTTCTCCGGGTCGGGCTTGCCGGTTGCGGGATCGGGTTTCAGCGCGACCATCATATCGAGAAAGGTACGCGGCTGTGCAGCACCGAATATCGGCGTGTTCAACATCGTCATGTGCTGCGATCCGCCTTTCGGCAAACTGAACTCCAGCGCCATGCCCCGTGCGCTTTTCGCAACATCCGGCGCCTTGGGATTGCCGCCCGCCAGCGAGAAGCGCGCCACCACCGGCACCGGACGCCCGGAGAACAGCGCCGAGCGCGAATAGGCAGCCGCCGCCTTGTGCACTCCGACAAATTCGCCTGCCGCGCATGTTCCTTTAGTATGGTTGCGGCGCTCGCCCGGCGTGACGCCAAACACATTCTCGATCGAGCTCACCACCTGATCCGGCGTCACCTCTGCCTCCGCCGCGATACCCGGCGGCGTTCCGAGCGCAAGCACACCTGCAAGAAGCCATTTCTGCAATTTAAACTCGCCGGCAAAACTCCTGGTTTTCATGCTGGAATTCATAGCGATGCTCCTGTGTGAAAAAGGCTGGGCGATTACATTACTCCTTCTGAAAGAAAGAATAAATAGCCTGGCCGTTTGACCGAAGTAGCCGAGCAAGTCCGGTTGCATCTGTTCGATCTTGTGAAAGAGGCGAAGACCGTGACCTTCCTCGCAGTATGGCATCAGCGTGAAAGGGATTATCTCTAAGCAAAAATAATCTAGCCCGACGCCATTATCTCTTTATCTGTTCTGCTCTAAAAAAGTGCATACAACAATCTGACTCACACAACTTTCACCCCAAAACAGGGCAAGAGGTCTGTCCTATTGTTAAAAGATTTTTCACCACTTCACCATCGTATAAAGCATTTTTATCAGGCGGCAAGGCCTTTTATGAACTTGGAAATAACCACAAATATTTTATGGCACGGTATGTGCTGAAATGTTTTGGCCTGACTTCAACCTTACCAACCACTCTCGGAAAATCATGCGCTCAGAA
>JADGRM010000059.1 GCA_017880945.1 Gallionella sp.
CTCGGTTCCGGCAACCATTATCTTGAGATCCAGCAGGTGACCGATGTGTATGCGCCGGAGATCGCCGCAACGTTCGGCGTGAAAGCGGGCGACATCGTCGTCAGCATCCATTGCGGTTCGCGCGGGCTAGGCCACCAGATCGGCACAGAATTCCTGAAGCGCATGGTGATCGCCGCACCAGGCTATGGCATCGATCTTCCCGACCGCGAGCTGGCCTGCGCGCCGATCGCTTCGCCGCTCGGAAAAGATTATCTCGGCGCGATGCGCGCGGCGATTAATTGCGCGCTGGCCAACCGCCAGATACTCACCCACCTGACGCGCCAGATATTCTCGCAGGTGCTGCCGCAGTCGCGGCTGCCGCTACTGTATGACGTGTCGCACAATACCTGCAAGGTGGAGGAACACCAGGTCGACGGGCGGACGAAAAAACTCTACGTGCATCGCAAGGGCGCCACGCGCGCGTTCGGGCCGGGGCATCCCGACCTGCCCGCCGCTTTGCGCGAAGCTGGTCAGCCGGTGCTGATCGGCGGCAGCATGGGAACGGCTTCCTACATCCTCGCGGGGACGCAGCAGGGCATGCAGCTCGCGTTCGGCTCCGCATGCCACGGCGCGGGGCGCGCGATGAGCCGCCATCAGGCGCTGCGCAACTGGAACGGCCGGCACGTGGTGGACGATCTGGAAGGACACGGCATCCTGATCCGCAGCCCTTCGATGCGCGGCGTTGCCGAGGAGGCCCCGGGCGCTTACAAGGATGTCAGCGCGGTAGTGGATGCGGCCGATCATGCCGGTTTGGCGCGCAAGGTGGCGCGAGTCGTTCCAATCATCTGTATCAAGGGATGAGGTGCGCGCCATGAATGCAGTGAATCAAAATAACTTGCATCCCCGAACTGGCGACGCGCTGCTGATCGTCGACGTGCAGAACGATTTCCTGCCCGGCGGCAGTCTGGCGGTGCCGCATGGCGACGAAGTGGTGACTGTGCTCAACCGTTACCTGAAACTCTTTGAAACGCGGACCCTGCCGGTGTATGCGACGCGCGACTGGCATCCGGCTCAGCACTGTTCGTTCCGCGCTCAGGGCGGGCCATGGCCGCCGCACTGCGTGGCAAAAACAAGCGGGGCGGCATTCGCGGCGGCGCTGCAACTGCCGCCTTCCGCCGTGATCATCTCCAAGGCGGCCACGGTGGAACAGGACGCCTACTCCGGTTTTCAGGGCACCAGCCTAGACCAGCAACTTCGCGCCGACAACATCCGCCGGCTATTCATCGGCGGGCTCGCCACCGACTATTGCGTGCTCAACACCGTGCGCGATGCGCTGCGGCTCGGTTATCAAGTGTTGGTGCTGGGCGACGCGATCCGCGCGGTGGATGTCCAGCTCGGCGACGGGCTGCGCGCCGAGGAGGAGATGACCAAGCTCGGCGCGCAACGCATCACGGTTAAAGAGGTAACCGGATGAAACCCCCAATTAACCTTACGGGCAGCGTGCTGCTCACCGATCTCTACCAGCTCACGATGCTGCAGGGCTACCACGACTCCGGCATGGAGGATATCGCGGTATTCGAGTTTTTCGTGCGCAAGCTGCGCCCCGGACGCGGCTTCCTGATGGCGGCGGGACTTGAACAATCATTGCAATTTCTGCAAGGCTTGCACTTCGCGTCGGAAGAGCTGGCATGGCTGGCGTCCACCGGCCGTTTCAACAATCATTTTCTTGCCCAGCTCGAAGCGCTGCGCTTCACCGGCGATGTGCACGCGATGCCGGAAGGCACGGTGTTTTTTCCGGACGAGCCGATCCTGCGCGTGACCGCGCCGATCGCGCAGGCGCAACTGGTGGAAACGCGGCTGATCAACCTGCTGCACTTCCAGTCGCTGATCGCCTCCAAGGCGGCGCGCATGGTATTGATGGCACCGGACAAGCTGCTGGTGGATTTCGGGCTGCGCCGCGCACATGGCGCGGAAGCGGGGCTGCTGGCTGCGCGCGCCAGCTATATCGCCGGCTTCACCGGCACCGCGACGGTACAGGCCGGCATGGAGTTCGGCATACCGCTGTTCGGCACGATGGCGCATTCCTTCGTGCAGGCTCACGATAACGAGATGCAGGCCTTCGAGCATTTCGCCCATGCCCAGCCGGACAACGTCGTGCTGCTGATCGACACCTACGACACCGAGGCCGCGGCGCGCAAGGTGGTGGCGCTCGCACCCAGGCTGAAACGCGAAGGCATCCGCATCAAGGGCGTGCGCATCGATTCCGGCAACCTCACCGATCACGCCCGACAGGTGCGGCAGATCCTGGATATGGGCGGACTCCAGCATGTCACGATCTTCGCCAGCGGCGATCTGGACGAGCACGTGCTGCGCGACATGCTGGGCTCGGGCGCGCCGGTGGACGGTTTCGGCATCGGCACGCGCATGGACACGTCGAGCGACATGCCCTATCTCGACTGCGCCTACAAACTCGAAGAGTATGCCGGCAAGGCGCGGCGCAAGCGTTCCGAAGGCAAGCAGACCTGGCCCGGCCGCAAGCAGGTGTACCGCAGCCACGCTGCCGATGGCCGCATCGCAGCGGATGTCGTGACCATTGAAGGGGATGCGCAGCCGGGCGAACCTCTGCTGATGCAGGTGATGCGCGGCGGACAGCGCCTGGCCGCCACCGCGCCGCTCTCAGACATCCGCAACCACGCGGCAGAGAATCTTGCACGGCTGCCCGAGCCGCTGCGCCAACTGCAAGAGCCTTATGTTTACCGGGTGGAAATATCCCGCGCGCTGCACGAACTCGCCGCGCAGGTCGATCGCGATTCTGCATCTGACAAATGAGGAGTAAACTTAAACCATGAGTCCAATCTCCCCGCTTACCGCAGACAAGTTGTATCGGCCATGCGATGTCGAGAGGTTTACTTTTGCGACTACTGCCGAGCTTGGAGACCTGACCGAGGGCATCGGCCAGATGCGCGCGATCGACGCGGCACAATTCGGCATCGGGATGCGCCATGCGGGCTACAACCTCTACGTGATGGGGCCGAGCGGGAGCGGCAAGCACACGCTGATCCGCGAGTTGCTCGACCAGCGCGTGGCGGCCGAGGCCAAGCCGGCCGACTGGTGCTACGTCCACAATTTCACCCAGCCGCACAAGCCTCATGCGATTCAATTGCCGGCAGGTGTGGGCGCGCGTCTGCATGACGACATGGAGCATCTGGTCGCGGAACTGCAGGCCACGATACCCGCGGTGTTCGAGGGTGAGGAATACCGCCATGGCCTGAGCAAGATCGACGAGGAATTCGGCGAACGCCAGACGGGTGCATTCTCCGAGATAGACGACGAGGCCAGCAAGCATGGCATCGTGCTGTTGCGCACGCCGAACGGTTTTTCTTTTGGGCCGGCCAAGGGCGACGAGGTGATGAGCCCGGAAGAGTATGAAAAACTGCCGGCGGAAGAGCATGAGCGCATCGAGCGCGACATCGCCGGCCTGCAAGAGCATCTGGAGAAAATCATTCTGCAGGTGCGCCAGTGGCGGCGCGAGCGCATGGAGCAGGTGCGCAAGCTGAACGAGGAGGCGGTGCTGTTCGCGGTCGGTCACCTGATCGATGCGCTGCGTAGCGATTATGCGAATTATCCGCTGGTGTGCGGCTACCTGAACGAGGTGCAGCAGAACGTCATCGAAAGCATGGAAGAATTCCGCAACCCGCACCAGGGTACCCCGACCCTGGTCAGCCTCACCGCCGAGCTGCCCGATTTCAGCCGCTTCCGCGTCAACCTGCTGGTGGGGCGCGGCGAAAGCGAGGGCGCGCCGGTGGTGTACGAGGAGCATCCCACCTACCAGAACCTGATGGGACGGGTCGAGCATATTTCCCAGCTTGGCGCGCTGGTCACCAACTTCCTGCTGATCAAACCCGGCGCGCTGCATATCGCCAACGGCGGCTATCTGATGCTGGACGCACTCAAGCTGCTCACCCAGCCGTTTTCCTGGGAGGGCTTGAAGCGCGCGCTCTCCACGCGCGAGATCCGCATCGAATCGCTGGGCCAGATGTACAGCCTGGTCAGCACCGTGTCGTTGGAACCGGAACCGATCCCGCTCGATACCAAGGTGGTGCTGCTCGGCAACCGGATGCTCTACTACATGCTCGCCGAATACGATCCGGAATTCCGCGAGCTGTTCAAGGTGGCTGCGGATTTCGAGGACGAGGTGGAGCGCAGCGCGGACAACGACCTACTGTATGCGCGGCTGATCGGCACGCTGGCGCGCCGGGAAAAATTGCGGCCGTTCGACCGCGGTGCCGTGGCACGCGTGATCGAACATTGCGCGCGCCGCGCCGAGGACGCGCAGAAGCTTTCCACGCATATGGAGAGCTTGGCCGATCTGGTGCGCGAAGCGGATTACTGGGCGGTGCGGGACAAACGCGAAACGGTGACCAATGCCGACGTCGAGCGCGCGATCGAGGCGCAGATCAGGCGCGCCGACCGGCTGCGCGAGCGCTCGCACGAGGCGATCCTGCGCGGCATCCTGAACATCGACACCGAGGGCGAGAAGGTGGGGCAGGTGAACGGCCTGTCGGTGTTCCAGCTCGGCGATTTCGCGTTTGCCCGGCCTTCGCGCATCACCGCCAACACCAGCCTGGGCGAAGGCGATCTGGTCGACATCCAGCGCGAGGTCAAGCTGGGCGGCGCGATCCACTCCAAGGGCGTGCTGATCCTGTCCTCATTCCTGGCCTCGCGCTATGCCGCCGAACAACCGCTCTCGCTGACAGCCAGCCTGGTGTTCGAGCAGACCTATGGCCCGGTTGAAGGCGACAGTGCCTCGGTGGCGGAATTGTGCGCGCTGCTGTCCTCGCTGGCGAACACGCCGATCCGGCAATCGCTGGCAGTTACCGGTTCGGTGGACCAGTTCGGCCGGGTGCAGGCGATTGGCGCAGTGAACGAAAAGGTCGAGGGCTATTTCGACATCTGTAACAAGCGCGGCCTGACCGGAAACCAGGGCGTGCTGATACCCGCCGCCAACGTCACCCACCTGATGCTGCGCCGCGACGTGGTGGAAGCCACAGCGGCAGGGCGCTTCCACATTTATGCGGTGGCATCGGTGGACGAAGCGCTGGAACTGCTGACCGGCATCCCGGCCGGCGCACCCGATGAGCATGGCAATTTGCCAAAAGATAGCCTCAACCAGCGCGTGGCGGAGCGGCTCAAACACCTGGCCGAACTGCGGCGCAGCTTTGCAAAGAAAACCACATCGCGCCGCGGCAGCCACGAGCCAGACGATGGCAAGTGAGCGGCTTTGCTTTTGAAATCACCCATTGTGATTTCAAGTTCCGGCGGCGTTTATATAAAAAAAGAATCAATGGCAATCTTAATGTTGTCCCCATTGATCAGGAGATTCTGTGATTAAGCCATCCCTTCACTCTTCCTCCGGAATCAACTGGCGGCATGCCCTGTTGTTGTTCATTGTGCTCGGCTCGCTGGCGCTGATGCTATCGATGCAGCCCTTTGGACAGAATCCTGATTATCACGATTTTGCCGACCGGCGCGCATTTTTCGGGATCCCGAATTTCTTCGATGCCATTTCAAATATCCCTTTCCTGCTCGTCGGGATAGCGGGACTGCGCTTTTGCCTTGGAAATCGTTTGATGAGTTACCGGCCAGCCTGGATCACTTTTTTCGCGGGTGTGGCGATCGTCAGTGCCGGGTCTGCCTGGTATCACTTGAACCCAAACAACGACACGCTGGTCTGGGACAGGCTGCCGATGACCATAGCCTTCATGGGATTGTTGGTGGCGCTGCTGGCCGAGTATGTGAATGCGCGGCTGGGCAGATTTCTGTTGGTGCCCGCGATCCTGGCGGGTTTATCCAGCGTGATTTATTGGCACTGGTTCGATGACTTGCGGTTCTATGTCTGGATCCAGTTTATGCCGCTGCTGATCGTTCCGATTTTGATGGCGCTGTTCCGTCCGAAATACTCCCACCAATCGCTGTTGCCGGTAGCACTTTCTTTCTACATATTGGCCAAACTTTTGGAAGCCTATGACCGGGAAGTATTCGCATTCACCCAGGGTCTTTTCAGCGGCCATTCGCTTAAACATCTTATGTCGGCGTTGGGCTGTTATTCGGTGCTGATGATGCTTAAAATGAGGAAGCCGCTCGAGGTCAGCCCGAACCCCGATGCATAACCGGTAGGTACCCCCGATCATTCCAATGCACAACGATTGATCGATGAACCCCCGGATCGATTAACCATTACAGGAGAACCAGCCATGAATGACACCCCTGATACACCGACAAACCGGCGCAACATATGGGTACGCGGATTGTTCATGCTGCTGATGGCTCTGGCGTATCAGGTGTCTGGAACTGTGGTTTGCTTCGTGACGGTCATTCAATTTTTGATCGTGTTACTGAATGCAAAGCCCAACGCCCGCCTGGTCTCATTTGGCCGCAGCCTGGGGGGCTACTTGAAGCAGATCGTTAATTTCCTGACCTTCGCCACTGAAGAGTTGCCATTCCCTTTCAATGATTGGCGGGCTTGAAGAAACATCGGTCGATCGGGACGAAAGGTAGTGCAGGGGGGATGAACGGTATAAAGCAGGAACGAACGGTATAAAGTTGAGACGAGCGGTATTGCAGCAGGATTGTAGAACGCGCAGAGTGCAATTTGTCGGCGATGGCGCTTCCTGGCCACCCCGCAAGCGAGGTGCCTGAACTTCGGCACTGATATAGCAGGCATAAAACAGGGAGGAATTGGTAATGATCGACTGGCATTCGTGGTTGTTTTGGCCCGGCAGTGTGGCGCTGTCCGTTTTGGCTCTGGGCATACTGGCCATGCTATTCCTCTATGCGGCACGCAAGCCGATGCATGGGGTGATCCACTCGGTATGCAACCTAGTCACCCAGTCCACCCGTTTCATTTCCCGCTGGTTATTTTTGAGTGCGGAAAACCTGCGTTTGCGCAATCAGGCGGTGTTGCTGGCGCAAAGTCAGGAGAGTGTGGCTTCGATGATCGATCGGGAATTCGAGCGCGTCGGCAACATCATTCGCAAAGATATGCAGGAATTCCCCGTCTTGCAGCGCAAGCTGCTGGAAGAAGCAACGCGCATCGAGGAGGACTACCGCAGATGCGGCGAAGTCCCGCCACCGCCGCCGGAATGGGTGGCGGCGCTCGAATCGGTCTCGCAGATCAAATCAGGAGGCGATATCCCGCGCAAGCTGCTGGAAGACATCAACAAGTCGATCCAGAAGATCCATGACAAGACGGTGTCGGAGTATCGTCGTTCCTACGAAGAGCGCCACAAGATCCTGAAGGGGATGCAGCCGGTGTGGCGCTCGGTGGACAAGCTGATGGTGGAGATGGACAAGAAGATGCTGACCCTGCACAGCAACGCCAAACAGATCGATGACGATATGACCAAATTCGCGGGCATGCGCGCCAAGGACAGCAAGACCGAACATGCGCTGACGGTGTCCGCTTTCGTGCAGTTGGCGATCTCCTCGCTGGTCATGGTGATCGCGATGGGCGGAGCCTTCATCAACTACAAGCTGATCGCTCTGCCCATGTCTGAGATGGTGGGCGCCAGCGATTACATCACCAACAACTTGAGGACTTCTGATGTGGCGGCATTGGTGATCATCCTGATGGAAGCGTCGATGGGGCTGTTCCTGCTCGAATCGCTGCGCATCACGCAACTGTTTCCCAAGATCGCCAGCATGGACGATCGCATGCGTCACCGCTTGATGTTGGCTTCGCTGATCTTTCTGGTGATATTGGCGGGCATCGAGTCGTCACTGGCGCTGATGCGTGACATGCTGATTGCCGACAAGGCCTCGCTGATGCGTGATCTGGCCTCCGCCGCACCGCCTGCGTCGGAAGGCTGGATGACCAACATACCGATGGCCGGACAGATGGTCATGGGCTTCGTGCTGCCGTTTGCGTTGGCCTTCGTGGCGATCCCGCTGGAAAGCGCGGTGCATTCGCTGCGCACCGTGATCGGCGTGCTGCTGGTGCAGACCATGCGCGGGATCGGTTTCGTGCTCAGGTCCACCGGCGTGGTATTCAGGCGTTTCGCCAAGGTGCTCGAGTTGAGCTATGACGTCCTGATCGTCATCCCGCTGATGGTAGAACGCTGGGTGCTGGCGTTGCGCGGCAACTCAATCGCCAAAGGACAAGCCAAATCCGGGAGCGCAGCATGAAAAGATATCTGCTCGTCGGGTTCATGCTGTTCGGTGCGTTGTTCGTCGGTGCCTGTGGCGACAGCCGTGTGCACAGCCAGGCGGTATATATGCTGGTGGATACGTCCGGCACCTACGCCAAGGAGATCAACAAGGCCACCAGGATCATCAACTATCTGCTGGCCACGGTCAACCCGGGCGATTCGCTGGCGGTGGCCAAAGTGGAGACGCGCAGCTTCACGGAAAAAGACATCGTCGCCAAGGTCACCTTCGACAAGCGCCCATCGCAGGCGACCCAGCAAAAGCGCGTGTTCAAAACCAGGATCGATGAGTTTTCCAAGGTCATCAATGGCAGCGCTTATACCGATATAACCGGTGGCTTGATCCAGGGCGCGGAATACCTGAACGAGACCAAGGCCGGCATCAAGACTATCGTCATCTTCTCGGATATGCAGGAAGAACTGGGCAAGGGAACGGTGCGCGATTTCCCGATCAAGCTCGACGGCATTCGCATCGTGGCGTTGAACGTGACCAAGCTGAGGACCGATAACGCCGACCCGCGGATATACCTCGACCGCCTGACGCGCTGGGAGGCGAGAGTGCGCAAGGCCGGTGCCACCGAGTGGGTGGTGGTGAACGATTTGGAGAACAATATGGAATCAATCTTGAACACCCACTGACAGCGGTTGGTTTTTTTCAATCACAAAGGGGGCCAGCATGAGCTGGCCCCCTTTTTGTTCGTGAAGAAGATACTCCATTTGGGCACCCTGTACCGCGGGTACCATGTAACGGAGTCAAATATCTTGTGATAGCGTTGCAACCGGGAAGAATCGTCCCATTGGTTCTGCGCCGTGGGAGATAAAACAAAGCAGGCCCCTGTGACCACACGAAAAGCCAGCCCCATCGATGCTTGCCTATCTTTGCCGGCCTCGCGGTTGATTCATCTTTTCTTTACAGGCCGGGGACAGTTCACCTTCATGTTGTTTGAGACATTGCAAAATTCTGCCGCCCCCGGGTTTGGTGCCTTTGCAGAGTTTTGCCGAATCATCTTTGCACGCCTGGGCGAATTCCCGAACCTCCTCTTTCACATCTGCTATGTTTTTCTTGCAAGCAGGCGATAATTCGTTTGCATGCTCCTTGAGGCATCTTGCCACGCGTCCTTCCCCCTGTTGCACACCTTTGCAAAGCTTGGCCGCGTCTTCGGCACAGGGTCTTGCATTTGGTTCTGCCGAGACACCCGTCGCCACAGTCAAGCAAAACACTCCTGCAAACACGATCAACCAATTCATTTGCACGCCGGAGAATACGGTCCAGTTTTTCATACGCCTTGCTCCTTTTCTGTCGTTAAAAAATTCAGCGGTTATTGATCAATGATCCGTGCGGTTCTTTGCGGCCTGTTCACTGCGGCGCGTCAGGCGGTTTGAAGTCATACGGTAAGGTTTCCAGTATTTCTTTCATCCGCATATCATCCTCACCGATGTGCGTGGCCGTCCACTCGCTCAAAAAACAGTAATAGTGCTCGACCGCGCTTTCAGACCACCTGCCTTCATTGGATACCAGCTCATCCCTTATGCTCTGCAGCTCGTTCAGAAAATACAGATGTTCCAGCTTGTGTTCTTCAAAAGGATAGTTGATCGCACGGGCGATCCTTGCCTCATTTCTAGAATGGATATGAAAGGCATCTTCGAACAGCTTGAATGCTTGCAACAAGGCGGCAGCGTCCTTGGCCCTGATCGGGCGCTCGATGTCGTTCACCATTTTGAGCAGGGTCTTGTGCTCGGAATCGATGGATTCATTTCCCACGCTCATTAGTCTGGTCCATGTCAGTTTCATCATGCCCTCCTGAGGTTTGATAAAGCAGTTTCGATTCGATTACAACTTGAAGATTATTCTACTTCTGCATTTCTTGCAGGAAAATATTGAGGCGCGATTCTTTTCGGTGCATAGTTAGATTTTGCAGGAGCGGGCAGTTTTTCCTTTCAA
>JADGRM010000060.1 GCA_017880945.1 Gallionella sp.
GATATCCGGCGCTTCTGGCGCGGCGATGACGGGATGCTCGGTCTGTTCGCCAGCCGCATCTGCGGCAGCGCCGACATCTATACCAAGTCCGGCAAAGGCCCCGAGGGCAGCATCAATTTTGTCACCTGCCACGACGGCTTCACGCTGAACGACCTGGTGAGCTATCGCGACAAGCATAATGAAGCAAACGGAGAAAACAACCATGACGGAACCGACGCCAACTTCAGCGAAAACTATGGCGCTGAGGGCGAGACAACAGATGCCGGGATCGATGCCTTGCGGAAAAAACAAATCAAGAACTTCCTGCTGACCCTGCTGATCTCGCGCGGCGTGCCGATGCTGCTCGGAGGGGACGAATTTCGCCGCACACAAGGCGGCAACAACAACGCTTACTGCCAGGACAACGAGACCAGCTGGCACGACTGGCGCTATCTGGATAAGCACAGGGAAATTTTCCGCTTCACCCGCGGCATGATCGCCTTTCGTCGTGCCCATCCGATTCTGAGCAAGGAACAATTCTACTCGGATGCCGAGATCCATTGGTTTGGCCCGCAAGGAGGATTGCCCGACTGGACCGAACCGAAACAAAAACAGTTTGCCTGTCTGATCCATGAAGATGAGCAGCACGCCCTTTACCTGATGTTCAATGCCGGTGACGATGTGAACGATTTCGGTTTGCCCCCCTTGTCGTCCGGAGCACGGTGGCATCTGGCCGTTGATACTTCTCGCGAATCGCCACAAGATCTGTTTGCTGCGGGCAAAGAGCCACTTCTGGATTACCCGCAAACCTACCTGCTAGGCCCCCGATCCAGCGCGATACTTCTGGCGCGAAAAATAGCATTGCCGGAGGCATTATGAAAAGAGCACTCACAAGAATTTTTTCTGACATCTGCAAAAAACTGTCATTGTACGGGCATCAAATTGATGCAAGCATCATCCATAAAATTCGCTGAATCCAAAACATGCAGACCCTTCCATTACGCTTGCAAACCTGGCTAAGCAGAAAAATAGATCCGCGCGCGCGCGCGACACCTTTGCGCTCAGAATTATTCAGCATCGAACAATTGTCGCGTCATGCGAAAGAGCTTGCTGAATATCATCAGGTTGTCACCCGGCCGGGGCCCAACCGTCTGTTAGCTCGGTTGGGTCAAAACGAGGACACATTAAGAGCTTTTAATCGTTCGACCCTCGCCCTGCATCCAGGCCGACGCATCACACCCGCCGGCGAATGGCTGCTCGACAACTTCTACCTGATCGAAGAGCAGATTCAAATGGCCAAGCGGCATCTGCCCAGGGGCTACAGCCGGGAGTTGCCTCGTCTCTTGAACAGCCCATCCGCCGGACTGCCGCGCGTTTACGATATCGTGCTCGAATTGATCTCGCATGAGGATGCGCAGATTGATGCGGGTTCGCTCAGCGCCTTCATCGCCGCTTACCAAACGGTGGATTCCTTGAAGCTGGGCGAGTTGTGGGCCATTCCAATCATGTTGCGCCTGGGGCTGATTGAAAATCTCCAGCGCGTCGCCACCCTGCTGACTATCGCCCGGGCGGATCGCGATCTTGCGGCCGTGTGGATCGATCGTTTGCAGGATATGGCGGAGAAAGACCCGTCTCACCTCGTCATCGTGGTGGCTGACATGGCGAAGTCCGATCTTCCCGTGTCCAGTTCGTTCGTGGCGGAATTCAGTCAGCGCTTGTCGCGACAAAGTCCGGTGTTGCATCTTGCGCGAAGCTGGCTCGAACAGCGGCTCGCTGAACAAGGTTTGACCATCGAACAGCTGGTCCAACAAGAGAGCCAAAATCAGGCGGCCAACCGGGTTTCCGTCAGCCACAGCATTGCCAGCCTTCGTTTCTTGAGCGCAATGGACTGGAAGGCGTTCGTGGAATCCCTGAGTCTGGTCGAGGAGACTTTGCGCTCGGATCCAGCAGGCGTTTACAGGAAGATGGATTTCTCAACCCGGGATCGCTATCGCCATTCGGTCGAAGCCATCTCCCGGTACAGCCAGTTTTCGGAAGCGGAGGTCGCGCATAAGGCCGTGCAACTGGCCGCAGACGGTGCACGTCTAAAGGGACACGAAGATCGAACCGCACATGTGGGTTTCTATCTGATAGACCAAGGCCACGCCAAGCTGGGGCGCATGGCGAATGTGCGGTGGCCCTGGGGTACGATTATCGAGCGCAGCATCCGCCGCTTTCCGCTGACATTTTATGTGGGCGGTATCGTGGCTATGACTTTGCTCGCCACGTTCGTGTTTGTGCAGCAGGCCGAGACGCTGGCAGTGCAGGGATGGAAACTCGTTGTCTTTACTCTTGTTGGACTCCTTTGCGCCAGCCAACTGGCCGTGGCGCTGATGAACTGGCTGTCCACGCTGCTGGTGAAACCCTGCCTGCTCCCGCGCCTGGATTATTCTTCCGGCATCACGCCCGATTGCCGGGCTATGGTGGTGATCCCCACCATGCTCACGAGCCTGACCGGGATTGATCGCCTGATCGAAACCTTGGAAATCCATCATCTCGCGAATCGGGATCAACACCTGCACTTCGCCTTGCTGACGGATTTTCGCGACGCGGCGGAGGAGATTCTGCCCGAGGATCAAGTATTGCTTCAGCGGGCGATGGCCGGTGTCGAGATGCTGAACCAGAAATATCCTTCCGCGAACCAGACTCTTTTCTTTCTGCTTCATCGCCCGCGCCGCTGGAACGCCGCAGAAGGCGTGTGGATGGGTTACGAACGCAAGCGGGGCAAACTCATGGAGTTCAACGCGCTCCTCCGTGGCGGTTCCCGCGACTGCTTTTCAGACATCGTGGGAGAGACGGCCATCCTGCCGTTAATCAAGTATGTCATCACGCTCGACACAGACACCCAGCTTCCGCGCGATGCCGCCCGGCAGCTTGTGGGCACGATGGCCCATCCATTGAATCATCCGGTATTCGATGCCGTACGTGAAATTGTCACTACAGGCTACAGCATACTGCAACCGCGCGTAGGGGTAAGTCTGCCGAGCGCCAGGAGATCCTGGTTCGTCCGGCTTTTTGCCGGCGATGCTGGCATCGACCCCTACACGCGTGAAGTGTCAGACGTGTATCAGGATGTGTTTCAGGAAGGTTCGTATATTGGTAAAGGCATTTACGATGTGGATGCCTTCCAGCGTGCCATGAAAGGACGCTTCCCGGAAAACACCATACTCAGCCACGATCTGCTGGAAGCGTGTCATGCCCGTTCCGCCCTCGTGAGCGACGTGGAGTTCTTCGAGGAATATCCTTCCCGCTATAACGTGGACATGGCCCGGCGTCACCGCTGGATACGCGGCGATTGGCAGATCACACAATGGCTGCTGGCGCGTGTGCCAGGCTCTGACACCGGCCGCATTGCCAATCCGCTTTCCGTGCTGTCGCAGTGGAAGATACTCGACAACCTGAGGCGCAGCCTCGTCCCGGTTGCGCTGGTGTTGCTGTTGCCGGGCGCATGGCTGCTATTTCCGGAACTCGGCGGCTTGGCGCCACTGCTGGTCGTTGCCATCATCGCATTTCCCGGATTGTTGGCGCTGGGTAGCGCGTTTCGCAAGTCGGCTGATTTACCATGGGCGATGCATTTGCGCGGAATGGCCGATACGGGCGCTCGCCAACTCGGACAGATGTTTCTCACGCTGGCCTTCCTGCCCTACGACGCCTTCATCAGCATGGATGCCATAGTCAGGACGCTGCTGCGTTTGCTGGTGACGCACAAACGGCTGCTTGAATGGAAAACATCGAGTGATTCCGAACTGAAAACTCGCACCGACCTTGCCAGCTTTTATGCCAGGATGTGGATCGCGCCCCTGGCCGCGCTGGCGTCTGGAATATTTCTTGACATCATGCAGCCGGCTCAACTTTCATCGGCCTTGCCGGTTCTTGGTCTCTGGTTTGTCTCGCCGTGGATCGCCTGGTGGATCAGCAAACCTATTGCTGCCGCCCCGACAAATTTGACGGCCGAGCAATTGAGTTTTCTGCGAGTCATCGCCCGCAGAACCTGGCATTTTTTTGACACCTTTGTCACCGCACAGGAAAACTGGCTGCCGCCGGACAATTTTCAGGAAAACCCAAACCCGGTGATCGCGACGCGAACCTCCCCGACGAATATGGGTTTGGGGTTGCTGGCTAATCTGGCCGCACGCGATTTTGGCTACCTTTCGACGGGACGCTTGATTCGACGCACACATGACATCTTTGCCACGATGCAACGGCTCGAACGGCATCGCGGGCACTTCTACAATTGGTATGAGACCCGCACGCTGCAACCACTCCATCCGCTTTATGTTTCCAGTGTGGACAGCGGCAACCTGGCGGGACATTTGCTGACGCTCGCCGCCGGGTTGAGAGAACAGGCAGATGAGCCTATTTACACGCCACAAATTTTTGCCGGTCTGCGCGATACGCTGAAGGTACTCATGGGTCTGGCCGGCGAAAACGCTGCGCTGTCGCAACTCGACGCTGAATTGGCGAATGCGCCTGCCACGCCGCGCACAGGCTATGCTTTGCTGGAGCGGACAACTGGCCTTGCGGGCAAGATCGCCGATTCGTTCGCACACGGAGAGCCTGAGCTGAAACAGTGGAGTCAAACGCTGCAGCAGAGTTGCGAGGAGCATCTGGAAGATTTGCGCTTCCTCGCGCCGTGGTTACGCAACGATGAAAGTTTGATGCGCGCTCCAGGCGACCTCGCCGAAAAACTCATGCGCTTTGACCATGCACTCACCTTGCGTGAAGTCTCGATGCTGGCCAAATCGCTCAGTCCGTTGATCAACGAAGACGAAGGTCACACTGAACTCTCGCGCTGCTTGCTGGAAGCCGGCGACCATGCCCGCCAGCGACTGCTTGCGTTGGAAGCCTTGGCCAAACAAAGCGATGAACTGGCCGCGATGGACTTTACGTTTCTGTTCGACCCGGCGAGGGAATTGTTTTCCATCGGGTTCAACGTCGCCGAAAGCCGCTGTGACGCCAGCTTCTATGACCTGCTGGCTTCGGAGGCGCGCTTGTGCAGTTATGTCGCCATCGCCTTGGGGCAGGTTCCGCAGGATCACTGGTTTTCCATGAGCCGCTTGCTCATCGCTTCGCGGGGCGAGCCTATCCTGGTTTCGTGGAGTGGCTCGATGTTCGAATATCTGATGCCGCTGCTGGTCATGCCAAACTATGAGAACACCTTGCTGGATCACAGCTGTAAGGCTGCGGTGCGACAACAGATCGAGTACGGGAACACACGCGGAGTGCCCTGGGGCATTTCCGAATCGGGCTACAACCGGATCGACGTTCATCTGAACTATCAATACCGAGCCTTCGGCGTGCCGGGCCTTGGTTTGCAACGGGGATTGGCCGAGGATCTGGTGATCTCACCCTACGCCAGCGCAATGGCGCTGATGCTTGCACCGCAGCAAGCCTGCGAAAACCTGCAACGGCTGGCGAGCGAGGGGCGCGAAGGTGCCTACGGTTTCTATGAAGCGGTGGATTACACCCCGGCGCGTTTGCCACCGGACGAAACCAGCGCCACTGTCCTGTCCTTCATGGCGCACCATCAAGGCATCAGCCTGCTGGCGCTGGACAATCTGTTGCGGAACTACCCCATGCAACGGCGCTTCATGGCCTGTCCCTTGCTCAAGGCGGCAGACTTGTTATTGCAGGAACGTGTGCCCAGAACCGTCGCGAGCGTGTTTGCCGAGGATTTGAAATTGGAGAAATCACAGGAGCCAACTGGAAACAACGAAGCTGTAATGCGTGTACTCAAGCATCCCACCCCGGCAGCGCCGGAAGTCCACCTGTTGTCCAATGGCCGTTACCATGTGGTCATCAGCAGCGCCGGCGGCGGCTACAGCCGCTGGCGCGATCTGGCGGTCACCCGCTGGCGCGAAGATGCCACGCGCGACTGCTGGGGAACGTTTGTTTATCTGCGCGATGTGGCGACGGGGGAATTCTGGTCCACGGCGTATCAACCCACCCTGCGCGCGACCAAAGGCTATGAAGCCATCTTCACGCAGTCTCGTGCGGAATTCCGGCAACGCCATGCGGGGCTCGAAGTCCACACTGAGATCAGCGTGTCGCCGGAAGACGATGTGGAGTTGCGGCGCATCACGATCACCAATCGCTCAACCGTGGCGCGCGACATCGAACTGACCAGTTATGCGGAAGTGGTGCTCGCAACGCCAGCCACGGACGAGGCGCATCCGGCGTTCAGCAATCTCTTTGTGCAAACCGAGTTTGCGCAAAAATCTTCTGCCATACTCTGCACCCGCCGTGCCCGTTCCCATGAAGAAAAACCGCCGTGGTTGCTGCATCTGATGCTGGGGCGAGGGGGTGAACAGGGCGGCGAACAGGAAACCCTCTCTTGCGAGACGGATCGCTCCCGGTTTGTCGGGCGCGGCGGAAGCCTGGCCAACCCGGCGGCGATGCAGAGCGTTTCGCCTTTGTCCAACACCGTCGGTTCCGTGCTCGACCCCATCGTTTCGTTGCGGCGCACAGTCTTTTTGCGTCCGCATGAAACCGTCATTGTCGACCTGGTGCTGGGCGTAACGGAAAGCCGGGAAGACGCGCTGGCGCAGGTGGAAAAATACCAAAGCGTCCGCATGACTGACCGAGCGTTCGATCTGGCGTGGACCCACAGCCAGGTGACGCTGCACCTCCTCAATGCCACAGAGGCGGAAGCTCAACTCTATGCCCGGCTGGCCGGCGCGTTGATTTATGCCGACCCCGCCCGTCGTGCCAGCCCGGTCGTGTTGCGCAACAACCGGCGCGGGCAAAACGGTCTGTGGAGTTACGGAATTTCAGGCGACGCGCCGCTGGTTCTGCTGTGCATCAGCGACACGGAGAAGATCGAGCTGGTGCGGCAAGTGATCAAGGCGCACTCATACTGGCGCATGAAAGGGCTGACGGTCGAACTGGTTATATTGAACGAAGACGTTTCGGTTTACCGCCAATCCCTGCACGATATGATCACCAGTCTGATTTCGTCCGGAATTGAAGCGCTAATACTGGACAAGCCGGGCGGCATCTTTGTCCGCCGCCTCGAACAAATTCCCGGCGACGATCTCGTGCTGCTGCAATCTGCGGCACGCATAGTTCTGGACGATGAGAAGGGAACTTTGGCGGAGCAGGTGGAACATCGCGGTGTTCTGGAGCCATTGGTTCCGATGCTGAAGACCACCCGCTCCGGGTCTGCCGGTTTGTCCGCGCCGCTCCCGCAACGCGAATTGATTTTTCAGAACGGCCTGGGCGGCTTTACCCGCGACGGCCACGAATATGTAATCACCCTGCAACCCGATCAAATGACGCCGGCACCCTGGGTCAATGTGCTGGCCAATCCCTATTTCGGGACGGTTATTTCCGAGAGCGGAGCGGCTTACACCTGGGTTGAGAATGCCCATGAATTCAGGCTGACGCCCTGGAACAACGATCCTGTTGAAGACACCACCGGGGAGGCGATTTACATACGCGATGAGCAGACCGGGCATTTCTGGTCGCCCACGCCTTCTCCCGCTCGCGGCAGAACACCCTATGTCATTCGCCACGGCTTTGGCTACAGCGTATTCGAACATACCGAAAACGGCATCGTCTCCGAGTTGTGGGTCTATGTGGCGATGGATGCCCCGGTGAAATTATCGGTGTTGAAATTGCGCAACGTCTCGGGGCATCCGCGCCGCCTGTCGGTCACCGGATACTGCGAATGGGTATTGGGCGACTCGCGGCATAAAAATCTGCTGCACGTGCAAACCGAAGTGGACCTCAAGACCGGCGCCTTGCTGGCGCGCAATCATTACAACACCGACTACACCGGGCGCATCGCGTTTATTGACGTGAACGATGCGACACGCACGCTCACCGGAGACCGCAAAGAATTCATCGGCAGAAACGGCAGCCTGTCTCAACCGGCAGCTATGAAGCGCACACGCCTTTCCGGAAAAGCCGGCGCCGGGCTGGATCCGTGCGGCGCGATGCAAGTCGCCTTCGATCTGGCGGATGGACAGGAGCGGGAAACGAGTTTTCGCCTCGGCGTCGGCCGCAACCCGACCGAGGTTCAGAACCTGATCCGGCGCTTTCGCCAGGTGGATGCCAGCCGCGTTGCACTCGAAGGCGTCTGGGACTATTGGAATCGAACCCTGGGAGCGGTGAACGTTGATACGCCCGATCCCGCCGTGAATGTAATGGCGAACGGCTGGCTGTTATATCAGACCCTGAGCTGCCGATTGTGGGGACGAACGGGGTTTTACCAATCCGGCGGTGCCTACGGCTTCCGCGACCAGTTGCAGGACGTGATGGCGCTGGTGCATGCCGAACCGGCCCTCACCCGCGAGCATCTGCTGCGCGCTGCCACGCATCAATTCCGCGAAGGCGATGTGCAACACTGGTGGCATCCACCGGCGGGTCGGGGCGTGCGCACGAATTTTTCCGACGACTACCTGTGGTTGCCTTACGTCACCTGCCGTTACGTTGCGTGTGTCGCCGATACCGGCGTGCTCGACGAAAAGATACCCTTCCTCGAAGCCCGCCCTATCAAGCCGGGTGAAGAGGCTTACTATGATTTGCCGAATCGCTCCGAAGAAACTGACACGCTATACCAGCATTGCGTGCGTGCCATCGAGCGCGGATTGAGATTCGGCGAGCACGGTTTGCCGCTGATGGGCTGCGGCGACTGGAACGATGGCATGAATCTGGTTGGCATTGAGGGGCGCGGCGAAAGTGTGTGGCTGGCTTTCTTCCTTTACGAAGTGCTCACGAAGTTTGCCGGACTGGCACGCGCGCGGCTGGACATCGTCTTTGCCGACCGTTGCGTCGCGCAAGCGCGGCAACTGCAACAGAACATCGAGCAACACGCCTGGGACGGCGCATGGTATCGCCGCGCCTGGTTCGACAACGGTGAGCCGCTGGGTTCCAGCACCAATCCGGAATGTCAGATCGATTCCCTGCCGCAGAGCTGGTCAGTGATCAGCGGTGCGGGCGATTTGTCCCGCTCGCGCCAGGCAATGCAATCCGTGGATCAGCGTCTGGTTCGGCGCGAAGCCGGACTGATTCAATTGTTCGATCCGCCCTTCGACAAATCTGCGCTCGATCCCGGTTACATCAAGGGTTACATTCCTGGTGTGCGCGAGAACGGCGGCCAATACACCCACGGCGCAATCTGGACCGCCATGGCTTTTGCCCTGATGGGTGAAAACGACCACGCATGGGAATTATTCTCGCTGCTCAATCCCATCCATCACGGCGCGACGCCCGAACAAATCGCCGTCTACAAAGTCGAGCCGTATGTCGTCGCGGCGGATGTCTATGCAGTCGCGCCGCACACGGGCCGGGGCGGCTGGACCTGGTACACGGGATCAGCCGGCTGGATGTATCGCCTGCTGATTGAAACCCTGCTGGGTGTGAATCTGGAGGGAGATCAGCTGCGGCTGACCCCGCGCATGCCGAAAAGCTGGAGCAGCTACAAGATCCACTACCGCTTCCGGCAAACCGTTTATCACATCACCATTACCCGGCTCGATGCTGATACGGAAGACGCAAATCAACTCTTGCTCGATGGAAACGAACTTGCCGCGAAAACGGTACCCCTGGTGGACGACCGCCAGGAACATTTCGTCGAGATGAAAGCCCGCAGCTCATGAAAATTATGGCCTATGAAAATTGCGACCCATGAAAACTGATTTGCCTTGCATCCTGACAATCAACGGCGGCTCATCGAGCATCAAGTTCGCGTTGTATCGGGTTGATGAACCGCTGCAGCGAAGACTTTATGGAAAAGTTGACCGCATCGGCCTGAGCGGGACGAATCTGACGTTTCACGGCCCGGATGGAAAGCCGCAGCCCAGTCTCGGTTTCGTTGCCTCCGATCACAAATCGGCGGCGAATTTCCTGATTGATTGGCTCGAGAAACGGGATGGATTTACTTCGATCGTAGCCGTAGGGCACCGGGTAGTCCACGGCATGAAACATACCGCGCCAGAGTCGGTCAGCCAGGAATTGCTGGACGAACTGCATCGCATCAGGCCATATGACCCGGAACATCTGCCCCG
>JADGRM010000061.1 GCA_017880945.1 Gallionella sp.
GTTTTTTATGCCGCATTTTGCGAGAATACTATTCAGCGGACAGATTTGGGTGAAACCGCTTTGAAACAGGTTCAGACCGACGAAGGCAGTGAAGAACAAAAAGTATTTGCTCACGAATACTGGGCTGGCTTCGACTCCCAGCGACAAAGTCAGCAAAATGAAAGAGCCTGCGACGATACGGACTATGCGTTCTGCATTCATTAATTTGAAACTCCTATTGAGATTTAAACGGATTTTACTGCAATTTTTTGTACAGCGTGGCGTAATACAATACCGGGATGACCACAAGGGTTAGTACTGTTGAAACCAGAATGCCGAATATCAGTGAGATTGCCAATCCATTGAATATCGGATCATCCAGTATGAACAGCGCGCCCAGCATGGCAGCCAATCCGGTCAATACGATTGGCTTGGCTCGCGCACTTGCTGCCGCGATCACCGCGTGTTGCGGATCCACTCCATCGCGGATTTGCATGTTGATGAAGTCCACCAGCAGTATCGAATTACGCACGATGATGCCCGCCAGGGCGATCATGCCTATCATCGAAGTCGCGGTGAACTGGCTGCCCAACAGGGCGTGTCCCGGCATCACGCCGATAATGGTAAGCGGGATCGGTGCCATGATGACAAGCGGCACGAGGTAGGATTTGAATTGTGCCACCACCAGAAGGTAAATCAGCAAAAGGCCCACGCCGTAAGCGATGCCCATGTCGCGGAAAGTTTCGTAAGTCACCTGCCATTCGCCGTCCCACTTCAGCGCATAACCCGCATATGGATCGCTGGGCTGATTAATGAAATAGCTTCCCAGTTTTCCGCCTTGCTCCAGTGGCATGTTGCTCACTTTGCTGTTGATGCCAAACATGCCGTACAACGGGCTGTCGAGCTTGCCCGCCATATCGCCGAACACATACACCACCGGCAGCAAATCCTTGTGGTAGATCGGATAGTCCCTCTGCATGTTAACCACTTGCACCACCTCTGAAATCGGCACCAGCACGCCGTCACGAGCCCTGACTTTGAGTTTCAGCACTTCATCGATACGGCTGTGCAGTTCGGCGGGCAGGCCGATGCGCAATGGCGGAGCATATTTCGAGTCGGCATCGTGCAAAGAGGTGACATCCTGACCGGACAACGCAACGCCGATCACATCCACGATGTCTCGCGGCTCTACGCCCAACAGCGCAGCCTTGCTCTGCAATACCTGCAACAACAACTTCGGTGCTGGCTCCGTGACAGTATCGTCTATGCCGACGATGTCGGCAGTCTTGCCGAATTGTTCGCGCACCTTGGTTGCCACTTCGCGCGCGCCCTCATAATCAGGCCCGTATATTTCCGCAACGATAGGTGACATCACCGGCGGTCCGGGCGGCACCTCGACGATCTTCACATTCGCGCCCCAGGCCTTGGCGATCTTTTGCATCGGCGCCAGCGCGGCACTGGCGATCTCATGGCTGCTGCGACTGCGATGATGCTTGTCACGCAGGTTGACCTGGATATCGCCCTGCTCGGCGTCACTGCGCAAGTAATATTGGCGCACCAGCCCATTGAAATTGATCGGTGACGACGTCCCCGCATAGGCTTCGTAATCAGTTACTTCCGGCACGGTCGCCAGATAACTACTGATCTCATGCAACACCGCACCGGTTTGTTCCAATGGCGTTCCGGTAGGCATGTCCACAACTATTTGGAACTCCGACTTGTTATCGAAGGGCAGCATTTTCAGTATCACCAGCTTTACCACTCCCAGCGACACGGCAAGCAGCAGCCCGCCAAGTATTGCCAGCCACAATTTTCGCCGCGCCGGCTTGCCGTGAATGCCATTCAGGAACGGGGTCAAATATTTTTTAAAGAAGCGATGAATTGTAGTGTCGCGTTCGTCTTTGAGTACCTCGTGATGCGCGCCAGCGAAGCGCAGCACCAGCCAGGGCGTGATGACGAAAGCCACCGCCAGCGAGATCAGCATGCCCATACTGGCATTGATCGGAATCGGGCTCATATACGGCCCCATCAGTCCGCTGACAAAGGCCATCGGCAACAACGCGGCTATCACCGTAAGGGTGGCGAGTATGGTCGGACTACCTACTTCATCTACCGCTTCCGGAATGATTTCCGACAGCGGCTGATGCGTTGCCAGGACACGACGGCGATGGATGTTCTCCACCACCACAATCGCATCATCCACCAGAATACCGATTGAGAATATCAGCGCGAACAGTGACACGCGATTCAGCGTGAATCCGTACGCCCATGATGCGAACAAGGTCGCAGCCAGCGTCAACATTACGGCGATGCCGACCACGAAAGCCTCGCGCCGTCCCATGGTAAGCCACACCAGCGCGACCACGGCAACTGTGGCGAACAGCAGCTTCTCGATCAGCTTCATCGCTTTGTCGTTTGCGGTTTCTCCATAATTGCGCGTGGTGCTTACATGTACATCGTCTGGTATGACGCTTCCCTTTAACTCTTCCACGCGCGCCAGCAACTTTTCGGCAATTTCCACCGCATTTGCACCCGGCTTCTTGGTGA
Source organism: Gallionella sp. (assembly GCA_017880945.1). Taxonomy (GTDB): domain Bacteria; phylum Pseudomonadota; class Gammaproteobacteria; order Burkholderiales; family Gallionellaceae; genus Gallionella. The sequence goes on from JADGRM010000061.1 coordinate 2,527, forward strand.
TTGCCAGCGTCACTGCGGTGAACTCTCCCTTTGCCTTGATTTGTTTGTCAGCTGCAGCGGGCCCTGTTCCCAGCCACACATAACTGCTCGGCTGATCAGCGCCATCCTGCACTTCGGCGACATCACGCAAAAATACCGGCTTGCCGTCGGACACCCCGATCACCAGTTGTTTCACTTCATTGGCATTGCTCAGGAAACTGCCGGTCTGCACCAATACTTCGCGATTGTTCTGCACCAGATTGCCGGCATTCTGCGACACGTTGGCGGATTGCAAAGCCGCCCGCACGTCTTGCATGGTGAGCTGATACGCATTCAGACTTTCAGGGTCGAGCAAGACCCGCACCATGCGCTGGGTAGCGCCCAGTGTAGTGACTTCACGTGTTCCCGGGACGCGTTTCAATTCCGCTTCGATGGCGTGTGCCACCTGTGTCAGTTCGATTCCGCCGCCTGCCGTTTGATCTCGCCACAGCGTCAGCGCGACCATCGGCACATCGTCTATACCTTTGGCTTTGATGATGGGAGGCAAAACGCCCAGTGTGGCCGGCAACCAGTCCGCATGGGAGTTCAGCACGTCGTACAACTTGACCAGCGATGGCACGTGTTCTTCGCCGACTTTGAACTGCACGGTAATAATCGCCATGCCAGGCTGGGCTACCGAATAGACATGATCCACCCCGGCGATTTGCGACAGCACCTGCTCGGCTGGCGTTGCCACGGTTTTGGCCACATCCTTGGCGGAGGCGCCCGGATATGCGATCAGCACGTTCGCCATGGTTACATTGATCTGCGGTTCTTCCTCGCGCGGCGTCACCAGCACCGCAAATGTACCGAGCAGCACGGCAACCAGTGCCAGCAGCGGTGTCATTTGAGAGTGCAAAAAATATTTAGCGATGCGTCCCGAAATGCCCATGTTGTTTCGATTCCTGAATTAAATTGCCGCCAGAATGTGGCTCAAGGTAACTGGTATAGCTTCGTTCATTTTTGTTGAACGCTTAGCATGCCCGCCTTGACCGGATCCATAGCGACCTTTTCGCCCGGATTCAAGCCAGCCAGCACCTCGACAAAACCATCGGCGGTAGCTTCCCCCAAACGCACTTGGCGCAACTTCACCGCATTCTTTTCATCGACGACATAGACTGCCACCACCTCGCTACGATGCAAAACTGCGCCGTTGGGTATGACTAATTTGTCAGCCTTGCCCACCACAAAATGTGCACGCACAAACATGCCGGGATATACACCAGCTTCATCGTTGGGCAGGTAAACGCGAACCTGCGTGCTGTGAGTGCGTGCATCGGCGAGTGGTTGCACCGAGATCGATGCCGCTTTTACCCAGCGATTCAAGGAGGGTAGTTCCACCATCACTTTCGGGTGCGTGCCTATATCCTGTAATTTGTATTGCGGAACACTCACGATTACGCGCATCTCGGCTGGATCAAACCCTACCATCATGGGTTTGCCCGGCGTGACCATTTCGCCCACTTCCACCAGACGTGCCGCGACCACTCCGCCGTAGGGTGCGATTACATCACTGTAGCCACGCGTCAGGCTGGCTTGTCCGGCACTCGCCTCACTTGCGGCCGCTTGCGCTCTGGCCACCTGGTAATCGGCCTGTGCTTTATCCAAAGCGGATTGACTGATGAATTTTTGCTCGAACAGCTGCTTGGAACGCTCATATGTTGCTTTTGCGTTCTGCAACGTGACTTGTGCCTGCATCACTTGTGCATTGCTGCCCGCCAAAGCTTGCGCTGCTTCGCGTTCATCTATGCGCAAAATCACTTGGCCTTTGTTTACGCGGCTACCGACATCAAAATTTATTTCCTTGATACGTCCGCTAATCTGTGCAGATACGGTGGACTGCCGCGTAGCCTCAACCAATCCCTCAACACTATAAGTTTGTTCAACCTCGCGATACTGCACGGGTGCAACCGCAAGCTGCTCGGCAGAGTGAGCAGTTACAGCGCCCATCAGTAAACCGCCAACTATCCAGGATCGTTTCATTTCGCTTACCCCATTTATATGGCTTGTAATATTAGAATATACTAATATTCTAACTAAATAGCAACTTACCTCGTGCAAAACACATCGCGCATCATTACAACCAATTTGAGAGTGCGTAAATCTCCGATGCGGTAGAACACTCGATTAGCATCCTTGCGTGTCGCCAATACGCCTTTGTCGCGCAATATCGCCAAGTGCTGAGAAATATTGCTCTGGGATGTGCCGACCTGCTCCACGATGTCCTGCACACTGATTTCCTGATCACCGAGTACGCACAAAATCTTCAGGCGCAACGGGTGTGCAATCGCCTTGATGGCTAGTGCTGCCTGTTGAATGTCTTCATCCCTGTCTATCAGTTTGTTTACCATTTGATATCCTTAATTAATCTGCCGAGTGGCGCACCAACTGGACCGAATTCGGCTAAAATGCGCCCTTGTAAAATTACCATCCGCTTATATTCTACATCAATGAACATCACCCCTGTTTTGCTACTCATCCTGGACGGTTTCGGCTACCGCGAGGATGCCGATCACAACGCTATTCTGGCAGCCCGCAAGCCCAACTGGGATAAACTTTGGCTCAATTATCCGCACATCCTAATCAACGCATCTGAAAAATTTGTGGGCTTGCCTTCCCTTCAAATGGGTAATTCCGAAGTGGGTCACCTCAACATCGGCGCCGGGCGCGTGGTTTATCAGGATTTAAGCCGCGTTGATGTCGCGATCGAGGATGGCAGTTTCTACGCCAATCCCATATTAATCAAGGCTGTTGCACTAGCCAAACAAAACGACAGCGCTTTGCACATCATGGGGCTGCTTTCTCCGGGTGGGGTGCATAGTCACGAAAACCATATCTTCGCCATGTTGGAAATGGCCGCTCGCAGTGGTTTGAAAAAAGTCTATCTGCATGCTTTTCTGGATGGGCGCGATACTCCACCCAAAAGTGCGGCCCAATCGCTACAGCTCTTGCAAGAAAAATGCTCCGCATTGGGAGTCGGTCGAATAGCCAGCATCATTGGCCGTTTTTACGCAATGGACAGAGACAATCGCTGGGAACGTGTGCAACCTGCCTATGAATTGCTCACCCAGGGCCGTGCCGATTTCACCGCACCAGATGCATTAAGCGCACTGGAACTGGCATACGCACGCGGAGAATCCGATGAGTTTGTCAAGGCAACCGCCATTGCGCCGAATGGCGCACAAGTTATTACCATGCAGGATAGTGATTCGGTGGTATTCATGAACTTTCGCGCCGACCGGGCCCGCGAAATCACGCGCGCCCTGACAGACGAGTCTTTCAGCGGATTTACGCGTGCGCACCGTCCGAAGCTGGCCTGCTTCGTCACACTCAGCCGTTATGGCGACGATTTTGATCTGCCCTGCGCTTATACCCAAGCCCCCATCCACAACGGTTTCGGCGAATATATTTCAAACCTTGGGCTGAGACAATTACGCATCGCCGAAACGGAGAAGTACGCCCACGTCACTTACTTCTTCAACGGTGGCAGGGAACAACCCTACCCCGGCGAAGAGCGCATATTGGTGCCATCACCCAAGGTTGCCACTTATGACCTGCAGCCGGAAATGAGTGCCTTCGAAGTGACGGACAAGCTCGAAGCCGCGATCCTTAGCCGACAATATCATGCAATCATCTGCAACTATGCAAACGGCGATATGGTCGGGCACAGTGGCAATATGGCAGCGGCAACGTTAGCCATCGAAGCATTGGATATTTGCATCGGGCGTGTGGTCAAAGCGATGCAATCCATCGGCGGCGAAGTCATCATCACCGCCGATCACGGCAACGCCGAGCAAATGCTTGATCGTGCCACACACCAAGCGCACACCGCACATACGTTGAATCCGGTGCCTTTCCTGTATATCGGGCGCAAAGCCAAGCTGGCTGATAATGGCGCACTTCGAGACCTCGCACCCAGTCTGTTGACGATGATGGGTTTGCCTCAACCGGATGAAATGACTGGGCACAGTTTGATTCAGATACAGTGATTTTACCCGCACGTTTACTGTCTCTGTTTTTATGTAGCCTGGTTCTATTCAGCACTGCATACGCCAGTCAACAGGAAGAACTGGAAAACCTGCGTAAGCGCATCGCCACGATGCAGCGCGAAATGGATAAAACCAGCGAATCGAAATCCGGGGCAGCCGATTCTTTACGCGAGTCCGAACGGGCAATCAGCAACAGTAATCGCAAACTTGCCCAGCTTGCAGCGCAACAATACGCTGCGGATATCAAGCTCAACAAGCTGCAAGCACAGCAGCAAAGATTGAGCGCCAATATGGCAGGGCAACAAGTTCTGCTCGGCAATCTTCTATACCAGCAATATCTTGGCGGCAAGCAGGAATATCTCAAGCTATTGCTGAACAATCAGGACCCTAACCAAGTCGCGCGCGATTTGCAATATTACCAATACATCGCCCGCGGCCGCGCTACCTGGCTCGCCACATTGCGCAACGATCTTGCCGCGCTAGATGTGGTCAGCAAGGCCACCCTCGATCAGCGTTCGGAACTGGCTTCGTTGCGCATGGAACAAGCTTCTCAGAAACAAACACTCGAAAAGGAAAAGCATGCCCGGCAACGGATGCTGGTCAAAATTTCAAATCAATTGCGTCAGCAACGCCGCGAGATTAACCATCTGCAACATGACGAAAACCGCCTGGCGCAACTGGTCGAGAGGATAACCAAAATGCTATCCCAGCCAAACTCAAAATCTCTGTTTCACAATGACAATCTACCGGACAATCGTTTTGATGGCAGTCCATTCGACCAACTCAAAGGCAAACTGACGCTGCCGATCAGGGGCGAGGTCACCAATCGCTTTGGTACACCTCGGCCCGACAGCTCGGTACATTGGAAGGGGCTTTTTCTTAGGGCTCCCAGTGGTCAAGCCGTCAAAGCGATCGCTGCCGGGCAGGTGGTATATTCTGACTGGCTGCGTGGTTTCGGCAACCTGCTCATTATCGATCACGGCAAGGGATATATGAGCTTGTATGGAAACAATGAAACGCTTTATAAACAGGTTGGAGATGTGCTGCGCGGCGGTGATACCATTGCAACAGTCGGGAATAGCGGCGGCAACGAGAATTTCGGTTTATACTTTGAACTGCGCCATCAAAGCGAGCCGCTCGATCCTATGAAATGGATGGCTACAAAATAACATTGAGGGAATTATGCGTTTTCTGGAAAAAGTAGGTTTGGTCGGTTTGGGTTTGGTTGCGGGCATTTCAGTCAGCCTGCATTTCGCAGCGGTTGCTGACAAGGAAACACTCGCCACTCCGCTACCTATCGAGGAATTGCGTGCTTTCTCCGAAGTTTTTGGTCGCATCAAGAGCGACTACGTCGAACCAGTTACCGACAAAAAGCTGATCACTGACGCTATTGCTGGCATGTTGAACGGGTTGGATCCACATTCCGCTTATCTGGATGCAGATGCGTTCAAAGAGCTGCAAGTCGGCACACACGGTGAGTTCGGTGGTCTCGGTATCGAAGTCGGCATGGAGGACGGAGTGGTGAAAGTCATTTCTCCGATTGAAGACACACCAGCCTACCACGCCGGCATCAAGAGCGGCGACTTCATCATCAAGATCGATGACACGCTGATCAAGGGCATGTCATTGAACGATGCGGTCAAACGTATGCGCGGCAAACCTGGCAGCAAAATCATTTTGACCATCATTCGCAAGGATGAGCCCAAGCCTATCGAGATTACGTTGGTACGCGCAGTCATCAAAGTTCAGAGTGTAAAATCAAAACTTCTGGAATCTGGTTATGGTTTTGTCCGTATCACCCAGTTTCAGGAACAGACTGGCGAGAATCTGGCCACCGCGTTGGAAAATCTTGTAAAGCAGAACAAGGGCCCGCTAAAAGGCTTGGTTCTTGATTTGCGCAATGATCCGGGCGGACTTCTGACTGGGGCAGTCGGGGTTTCATCGGCTTTTTTAGCCAAGGACGAACTGGTTGTTTATACCGAAGGTCGTACCGAAGAAGCCAAAATGCATCTGACCGCCAGCCCGGAAAATTATCTGCGCGGAAGTGGAGCGAGTGATTACCTGAAGAACCTGCCCGATTCCATCAAGAGTGTGCCACTGGTCGTTTTGGTGAATTCCGGCTCCGCATCCGCATCCGAAATTGTGGCTGGTGCTCTGCAAGATCACAAGCGCGCAGTTATAATGGGCACACAAACTTTCGGCAAGGGTTCAGTACAGACTGTTTTACCATTAGGCAATAACACCGGGATCAAGCTCACTACAGCGCGCTATTACACGCCGTCGGGAAGGTCCATACAAGCCAAGGGCATCGTACCTGACATTCTGGTGGACGATCCCGCAAATGCAGGGCACGAAAGCAGCTTGTTCCGTTTACGTGAAGCCGATCTGGACAAGCACCTGATCAATGACAGGCCGTCTGAAGAAAAACCAGGCAGCGATATCAAGAGCACACCTTCCCCGCAGGGTTCCAAGGAAGATACGACAAAATTCACACCGACCGAATTTGGCTCAAAAAATGACTATCAATTGAATCAAGCAGTGAATCTTCTTAAAGGGATACAAATACTACAGGGTAGATAATCCTACCGCCGCGGGATCGACATGATTGAATCGGTTGAATTGAACAAACAACGAGATATCGTATTTGATGCTGAATCATTTGGCAAAATTGAGCGTGCCTATCTGTTGTTGTCAGGTCTGCCCGACTGCAAAGTCGAGTATGGTGATGCGCCGAATACCCTGCGTATAGCTTACAACTTGCGCCATTACACGCTGGAGGGGTTGGAAAGCGGCCTGATCAATGAAGGGTTTCAGCTCGACGACAGTCCATTGCACGCCATCGGTCGCAAGATCATCTATTATTGCGAAGATACCATCTGCCACAATCTGGACATTCCTTCACATTCAACAAAAATGTATGAGCGGGAAGTATTTGTCAAAGCATATAGCCAACAGCCACACGGCGACCATGACGACACGCCTCCGGAGTTGCGCGATTACAAATAGCTGATAGCATCAAACAACAAAGCCCTCGATAACGGGGGCGTTGTTGTTTGCAAGGATCTGACGATACTGCAGTTGCAACCGGTCGCCCACTGCAAAATTTGTTCGGCATATGCAATTCCGTACACAAAAATAAAAAGGACTTAGGGATTAGCTAAGTCCTTGTCATTTGGTGGGCCGTGCGGGGATCGAACCTGCGACAAACGGATTAAGAGTCCGCTGCTCTACCAGCTGAGCTAACGACCCGATTTGGTACAAACATCGAAGTGGCGCGCATTATCTGAAATGCTTACTTATCTGTCAAAGTTATTCATTTGAAATACATGCGCTCCAAACGCCAACGCCCTCGAAGAGAGGGCGTTGTCGTTTATGAAGGAGTCTGACGATGACCTACTTTCGCATGGGTAATCCACACTATCATCGGCGCGGA
>JADGRM010000062.1 GCA_017880945.1 Gallionella sp.
TCGAAACCGTTGCCGTCCGGGTACAGAGCGATGGTCTTGATCGCCTCGTGCATCGCGGCCACGGCCAGCGGGCTGCAACCGAGCGGGTTCTCGTTCGATGCCAGCTTCACAATGCCGGTGATGCCCAGCTCGCGCTCCAGCTCGGCAATCGGCTTGCCGGGCTGGTAAGGCGCAATGGCGCGAATATAGGCAGGAGCCAATTCAGAATAATTCATTTGAAACCTAAAATCCAAAATCAAACTTGTATTTCGTAGGGCGGGCTACGCCCGCCGGATTATGTTGTCGGGTGCAGCCCGACCTACGGGGTTGCTCTAAACCGCGACCGGATATGAACCCAGCACCTTCACAAAAGCCGCAACTTGCTTGAGTTCAACCAAAGCGGCAGCAACGTTGACATCGGCCTGATGACCCTCTATGTCCATGTAGAACACATATTCCCAAAGCCCTGAACGCGCCGGGCGCGACTCCAGCTTGGTCAAGCTGACTCCATGTTTGGCCAGCGGCACCAGCAAATCATGCACCGCGCCCGGACGGTTCGCGGTGGACATCACCAGCGATGTCTTGTCATTGCCCGATGGAGCGACCTGCTGATTGCCCAACACCAGGAAACGCGTGGTGTTGCTGGCATCGTCCTCGATGTTTTCCACCAATACCTTCAAACCGAAAAGTGCCGCCGCCTGACTGCCGGCTATGGCCGCGCTGTGCGGATTTTCCGCGGCCAGCCGCGCCGCTTCGGCATTACTGGAGACGGGGATGCGCGCCGCATGGGGAAGATGGGTATTCAACCAGCCCTGGCATTGGCCCAACGATTGCGGGTGCGAATACACAGTCTTGATCGCGGTCAATTCGCCGTGCTGGCCGAGCAGACACTGGTGTATCGGCAACATCACTTCGCCGCATATTTGCAGCGTGCTTTGCATCAACAGATCAAGCGTGCGTCCGATCGCACCTTCGGTTGAATTCTCCACCGGCACCATGCCGTAACGGGCTGTGCCGCTTGCCACCGAACGGAACACCTCGTCTATGGTCGCACACGACAGTTCCTGTATCGCGCTGCCAAAACGCTTCAGTGCTGCCGCCTCGGTGAATGTCCCTTCCGGACCGAGATAGGCGACCGTCAGCGGGGCTTCCAGCGCGCGGCATTGCGACATCACTTCGGTGAACAGTTGGGCTACAGCGGCATTGCTCAATGGCCCGCTGTTCTTTTCCTGCAATCGTTGCAGCACCTGAGCTTCGCGCTCGGGGCGCAGCACCACACCATCCTCTTTGAGATGACCGATCTGTTGCGCCAGCGCGGCACGCTGATTGGCGAGTTTCAACAACTCGTCATCCAGCCTGTCGATCTGCTCGCGGAGCTGTTTTAATTTCTCGCTCATATCTCTTTTAGTAAAGGCAGATCGCGCACCATCAGCACGCCCGGAATCGCGGCGATCTGCGCGATCAGTTTAGCCGGAATCGCGCTGTCGGTATCCACCAGCGTATAGGCCATCTCGCCGCGCGACTTGTTCATCATGTTGTGGATATTGATGCCCGCGGCGGCCAGCTTGGTGGATATCTGCCCCAGCATGTTCGGCACGTTGCTGTTGGCGATCGCCAGGCGGAATGACGATTCGCGCGGCATGCTGACGCTGGGGAAATTCACCGTATTGACCACGTTGCCGTGCTCCAGGTAATCGCGCAGCTGCTCCGCCACCATCACCGCGCAGTTGTCCTCGGCCTCCTGCGTGGAAGCGCCCAAGTGCGGCAGCGCGATCACGCCGGGATTGTTCTGATTTTTGCTGGTAGGAAAATCGCACACATAGCAGCGCACATGTTTGCTCGCCAGACCGGCCAGTATCGCATCCTCATTGACGATGGCGTCGCGCGAAAAATTCAGCAGCACGCTGCCCGCCTTCATCGCCGCGACACGCTTCTCGTCTATCAGGCTGCGCGTGGCATCCAACAGCGGCACATGCAGGGAAACAAAATCGCTGTGCTTGAGCAGGTCTTCCACGCTGTTCGCCTTCTTCACCTGCGCAGGCAAGCTCCATGCGGCATCCACGGTGATCTCCGGGTCGAAACCGATCACATTCATGCCGAGGCCGATCGCGGCATCGGCCACCAGGCGGCCGATCGCCCCCAGGCCGATGATGCCCAGCGTGCGTCCGCGCAGCTCGGTGCCCGCGTAGTGTTTCTTGCCGTCCTCGACCAGCTTGTGCAGCGTCGCATCGTCTCCGTGCAAACTTGCGGAAAAATGCAGCGCGGGCACGATGTTGCGCGAGGCCAGCAGCATGCCGGTGATGACCAGTTCCTTGACCGCGTTGGCGTTTGCACCCGGCGCGTTGAACACCGGCACGCCGCGTTCGCTCATCTTCTTCACCGGCACGTTGTTGGTGCCCGCGCCGGCGCGCGCGATGGCTATCACCGTGTTGGGGATGTGCATCTCCAGCATGTTGTGCGAGCGCACCAGGATCGCATCAGGCTCGGCGATCTCGGTGCCGGTGACATAACGCGCGGCGGGTAAACGGCCCAGGCCGACTGCGGCGATCTTGTTCAGTGTCAGGATCTGAAACGTCTTACCCATGTTGTTTGGCGAATTCGTTCATAAAGTTGACCAGTGCCTGCACACCTTCCAGCGGCATCGCGTTGTAAATCGAGGCACGCATGCCGCCCACCGAACGATGTCCCTTGAGCTGCAGCAGCCCCAGCGCATCGGCCTGTTTGACGAAGTCGCCATCCAAATTCGCATCCTTCAGCGTGAAAGGCACGTTCATCCGCGAACGGTCCGATGTCGCTACCGGGCATACATAAAAACCGTTGCTGGCATCGATCGCGGCATACAGCAGCCTGGCCTTGGCAATATTGGTCCTTTCCATCTGTGCAATTCCGCCCTTGCGCTTCAGCATCTTAAACACCAGACCGGCGATATAGATGCCGTAAGTCGGCGGCGTGTTGTACATCGAGTCGTTGTCGGCATGGGTCTTGTAATCCAGCATGGTCGGCAAACCGGATGGGGCATGCCCAACCAGATCTTCACGCACGATCACGATGGTCAGGCCCGCCGGGCCGATGTTCTTTTGCGCGCCGGCATAGATCAGCCCGAATTTGGACACATCGACAGGACGCGACAGGATGTTGGACGACATGTCCGCCACCAGCGGCACGCTGCCGGGCATATTATCTATTTGGGGCACCCAGTTGAACTCGACGCCGCCGATGGTCTCGTTCGGCGTGTAATGCACATAGGCTGCATCCTTGTCCAGCTTCCAGGTATCGAACGCGGGTACGTAGCTAGCATTCTTGTCGGTGTTGTTCGCCACCACGTTCACATAGCTGAACTTCTTCGCTTCGCTGATAGCCTTCTTCGACCACTCGCCGGTGTTCACGTAGTCTGCAGAGAGCTTGCCGCGCAACAGGTTCAACGGGATCATCGCGAACTGCTGGCTGGCCCCGCCCTGCAGGAACAGCACCTTGTAATTGGCCGGGATGCCCATCAACTCGCGCAGGTCGGCTTCGGCCTGCGCCTGTATGCCCATGTACTCCTTGCCGCGATGCGACATCTCCATCACCGACATGCCGCTGCCGTGCCAGTCGAGCAATTCCGCCTGAGCCTGCTGCAACACCTCTTTCGGCAACACTGCCGGACCCGCGCTAAAGTTGTAGATAGTCATTCTGTCACTCCAGGTTTTAAATAAAAATCTTTAATCAGGATCAAGGATACGGGATTCGGGATTCAAGAACGAAACCCGCTGCTCTGCTTTTAGCTTGATCCCGCATCCGGCATTCTAGCTTTCCTCTTCTCCCGGCTCGGCGATGCGGCTCAAACCGGCCAACTTCTCGCCCTTCTCCACGTTCATCAGCGTGACGCCCTGAGTGGTGCGACCCATCTCGCGTATCTCCTTGACGCGGGTGCGGATCAGCACGCCGCTGGTGCCGATCAGCATGATCTCGTCCTCGACATTCACCAGCGTCGCGGCAACCACCTTGCCGTTACGCTCGGAAGTCTTGATCGCGATCATGCCCTGTGTGCCGCGGCCGTGGCGGGTGTACTCGACGATAGGGCTGCGTTTGCCGTAGCCGTTCTCGGTCGCAGTCAGCACGCTTTGCTGCTCGTTCTCGGCCACCAGCAACGAGATCACCTGCTGCTTAGGCGCAAGCTTCATGCCGCGCACCCCGCGCGACGCGCGTCCGGTCGGGCGCACATCGTTTTCATCGAAGCGCACGGCCTTGCCGCCGTTCGAGAACAGCATCACGTCATGCTTGCCGTCGGTGACTTCAACCCCGATCAGATGATCTCCCTCATCCAGGTTGATCGCGATGATGCCGCGTTTCATCGGGCGGGAGAAATCAGTCAACGGGGTCTTCTTCACCGTGCCGTTGGTGGTAGCGAAGAACACATACTTGTCTTCGGCAAACTCGCTCACCGGCAACACCGCGTTGATCTTCTCGCCTTCTTCCAGAGGCAAAAGATTCACGATAGGCTTGCCGCGCGAAATGCGACTGCCTTGCGGCACTTCATAAACCTTGAGCCAGTAGACGCGACCTCGATTGGAGAAGCACAAAATGTAGTTGTGGGTGTTGGCGATGAACAGGCTGTCGATAAAATCGTCTTCCTTGGTCGCGGTGGCTTGCTTGCCGCGGCCGCCGCGTTTCTGCGCTTTATATTCGTCCAGCTTCTGCGACTTCATGTAACCGCCATGCGACATGGTAACCACCACATCCTCAGGTGCGATCAGGTCTTCCATGCTCATGTCCTGCGTGTGCGTGATGATCTCGCTGCGGCGCTTGTCGCCGAACTGCGCCTTTACCGCCACCAGCTCGTCATGGATGATCTGCGTCACGCGTTCAGGCTTCGCGAGGATGTCGAGCAGGTCGGTGATCTTGTCCATCACTTCGCGATATTCGCCGACGATCTTGTCCTGCTCCAGACCGGTCAGGCGTTGCAAACGCAATTCCAGGATCGCCTGCGCTTGTGCGTCGGAAAGGAAATAGCCGCGCGTGTTGTCCTTCCCGACCAGACCGAACTGGGGCAGGAGTCCATCCGGGCGCGACGCGTCGCTGACGCGACTCAACATGTCTTCGACCAGCGAAGAGCGCCAGCTGCGTTCCATCAGTCCGCGCTTGGCATCGGCAGGCGTCGGTGCGGCCTTGATCAGCGCGATGATCTCGTCCACATTGGACAGCGCCACTGCCAGACCTTCCAGAATATGGCCGCGTTCGCGCGCCTTGCGCAATTCGAATACGGTGCGGCGCGTGACGACTTCGCGGCGATGGCGCAGGAACGCGTCGATCACCTGCTTGAGGTTGAGCAGCTTGGGCTGGCCGTCGATGATCGCGACCATGTTGATGCCGAAGCTGTCCTGCAGCTGGGTATCTTTATATAACTTGTTGAGGATCACGTCGGCGTTCTCGCCGCGCTTCAGCTCGATCACCGCGCGCATCCCGGACTTGTCGGATTCATCGCGAATTTCCGAGATGCCTTCCAGACGTTTCTCGCGCACCAGCTCGCCGACCTTGATCAGCAGGTTGGCCTTGTTCACCTGATACGGCAGCTCGTCGATGATGATGGCCTGGCGCTCGCCCTTGCCGATATCCTCGAAATGGGTACGTCCGCGCATGATCACGCGACCGCGGCCGGTGCGATAACCTTCCTTCACCCCGGCCAGACCGTAGATGAAACCCGCAGTCGGAAAATCCGGCGCGGGTATGTATTCGATCAGTTGGTCAATATCCAGATCCGGATTTTTCAGCAGCGCGAGACAGGCATCCACCACCTCGCTCATGTTGTGCGGCGGAATATTGGTCGCCATGCCCACCGCGATACCGGACGAGCCGTTCACCAGCAGATTGGGAAAGCGCGACGGGAACACCAGCGGCTCGTGCTCCGAGCCGTCGTAGTTCGGCCCGAAGTCCACGGTCTCCTTGTCCAGGTCGGCCAGCAACTCGTGGGCGATCTTCGCCATGCGGATCTCGGTATAACGCATCGCCGCCGCGTTGTCGCCGTCCACCGAACCGAAGTTGCCCTGCCCGTCCACCAGCGGATAGCGCAGCGAAAAATCCTGTGCCATGCGCACAATGGTGTCGTACACCGCCGTGTCGCCGTGCGGGTGGTACTTACCGATCACATCGCCGACGATACGCGCCGATTTCTTGTAGGCCTTGTTCCAGTCGTTGGACAGCTCGTGCATCGCGAAAAGCACACGGCGATGCACCGGCTTCAGGCCGTCGCGCACATCAGGCAGTGCGCGTCCTATGATGACGCTCATCGCATAATCGAGATAGGACTTGCGCATTTCTTCTTCGAGGCTGACGGGGTGTGTTTCTTTGGCGAATTGTTGTTCCATGAATTTGATCTGACCCGAGGCAAGTGATAGCGTGCAAGCGACGCATGACAAAGCGCGCATTTTAGCACAGCGCGACTACCCTGAGCCACCCGACTGACAGTCCCGTCTATTTGGCTAAAGCATTGATTTTTGTTAAAGTCGCCCACTCATATATAAGGCTCCCATGACCAACGCCGACCCGATAGAACTGGAAAAATTCTCGCAACTGGCCCACAAGTGGTGGGATCCAAACAGCGAATTCAAGCCTCTGCACGACATCAACCCGCTGCGCCTGGGCTACATCGACCGCCACGCCGGCCTGGCCGGGAAGACCGTGCTGGATGTCGGCTGCGGCGGCGGCATCCTGTCGGAAAGCATGGCGGGACTGGGCGCGAACGTCACCGGCATAGACCTGTCCGACAAAGCCCTGCAAGTCGCCAAGCTGCATCTGCTGGAAAGCGGCAATCAGGTCGACTACCGCAAGATCGCCGTGGAAGACCTGGCGGCCGAACAACCCGCCCGCTACGATGTGATCACCTGTCTGGAAATGCTCGAACACGTGCCCGATCCGCATAGCGTGATTGCGGCCTGCGCCCAGCTGGTCAAACCTGGCGGCTGGATATTCTTCTCCACGCTGAACCGCAACCCAAAGTCCTATCTGCTCGCCGTGGTCGGCGCGGAATACATTCTCAACATGCTGCCGCGCGGCACGCACGATTACGCCAAGTTCATCAAGCCCTCCGAACTGGCTCAGTCCTGCCGCAATGCCGGGCTGAACCTCGTCGACCTGATCGGCATGAGCTTTAACCCGCTTAGCAAAGTGTACTCATTGGGCAAGAACACGGACGTGAACTACATGATCGCCTGCCGCAAGGATTGATCGTGATAAAAGCTGTACTGTTCGACCTGGACGGCACCTTCGCCGACACCGCGCCCGACCTCGCCGCTGCGCTCAATCACACCCGCGCCACACGCCACCTGCCGCCGCTGCCGATTGAAGTACTGCGTCCGCAAGCCTCGCACGGTTCGCGCGGCCTGCTCAAGACCGGTTTCGGAATCGAGCCGGGACACCCCGACTACGACAACCTGCGCGACATCTTCCTCGATTACTACTCCAGAAACATCTGCGTGCATACGCAACTGTTCGGCGACACGGCAAAGCTTGTCGCAGAACTGGAACAGCGCGGCATCAAGTGGGGCATCGTCACCAACAAACCGCACCTCTTTACCGTGCCGCTGATGCAAGCCCTGGGCTATGCCGACCGCGCCGCCTGCCTGATCAGCGGCGACACTTGCGCCCATGGCAAGCCTCATCCCGAGCCGATGCTCAAAGCCTGCGAGATCATCGGCGTCACCCCCGCACAGTGCCTGTATCTCGGCGACGATCTGCGCGACATGCAAGCCGCCAACGCCAGCGGCATGCGCGGCATCATCGCCAACTATGGCTATGTCAGCGGCGATGCCTCCGTCGAAAACTGGAACGCGCACGGCAGCATTGATTCTCCATCTCATCTGTTACGCTATTTACAATAATTCCATAGCCTTGAAACCCAGTAATATTCCAGAATAACGCCGGAGCGGCGAAATTGCCAAGATCAGCATATCAAGGTCAGAGTCCACATAAGGAATAACTATGCGTGCCCGTAGAGTATTTCAAGTCATGAAACCATACCTGACAGCAATGGCAGTCATTTCCATCGCAGGGTTGCTGGTATTTGCGATCTATTTCACCGAGCTCGGTATGCAATGGATCACATTCCTGACCGGCATCCTGATAGCTTCGATTATCGGCATGGCAAGCCGCACATCACGCGCAGAGTGGATAATTGCCCGCCGTACAGCACAATTAAAATTAATCAAGGACAAACTGGATAAGGAAACTCAGCTCCGCAAAAAGTCCGTTGATGAGCACGAAAAATCGCTTTCCCTGCTGAAACGAACCGAATGGGCCTTTGGACGCCTGATCCCGCATCAACTCCTCGCGCTTCTGGAAAGAAACAGTATTCTCGACGTTAAACTGGGTGATCAAATCGAACGCAAGCTGACCGTCATGTTTAGCGATATCCGCAACTTCACCTCGCTATCCGAGAGCATGACTCCGCAAGAAAATTTCAATTTTCTGAATTCCTATCTCAAACAGATGGAGCCAATCATCGGTACACACCACGGCATCATCGACAAATATGTGGGCGATACTATCCTGGCGCTTTTCACCCAAGGTGCCGATGATGCCTTAAGCGGCGCAATCCACATGCTCGAAAAGCTTGAAGAATACAATACCGGTCGGGCGCGCGCTGGCTATATTCCTATCAAGATCGGAATTGGGCTTAACACCGGCCTGGTCATGATCGGCACGATCGGTGGCGAGAGCCGTATGGAAAGCACCGTTATCGGGGACACCGTCAATCTCAGCTCCCGCATCGAAGAAGCGACCAAGACTTACCATACTCCGCTGCTGATCAGCCAGAACACTCTCTATGACCTTACAACCCCGGGGAAATATGACATCCGCTTTCTTGATCGCATCCGCGTCAAGGGGAAAACACAACCGCTATCCATCTATGAAGTTTTCGACAATGACCCGATCAAGCTAAGGGATGGCAAACGCTCCACCAAAGCCAATTTTGAAGCGGCGATTGCCTCTTATCACATGAAAGAAATTCCTCTTGCAATGGAGTTGCTCAAGCAATGCATCGAGACGACGCCCATGGACACCCCGGCTCAAATCTACCTGGCACGCTGCGAACAATATCTGGCCACCGGGCTCCACCTTTCCACTGGCGAACTGAATAACCACCTGGAATGGAAGGCTGCATTCCAGATCAACATTGATACGATAGATCAGTCACACAGGTGGCTGTTCGAAAAAACAAATGAGTTCATATCAGCATCCATGGCCGGGAACAACCAAGCGATCGGCATATTATTTGCCAACCTTGCCAGCCACTTCAAGGAATGCGAGAGCAATGAAACAGAATTGATGAGCCAATATGACTACCCATTCCTCAAGAACCATCTTCAAGAGCATAAACGCTTTATTGAAAATTTCATGGCACTCAAGGAAGAAGCCGATGCAGGCAATTACGACCTTCCCTATCTCTCATTTCGCACCCAGCTTCTGCTGTGTGACTGGTTTACCGGACATATCGCCAAGACCGACCGGCATGCCGGGCGTTTTATAAATATCGCGAGGTTTGGGCAAACCATGCCCCGCTTTAACAGCACCTTGTAAACCTTGATGGAACTTCTCGGCTTTATCCCACTCTGAACCTGCTACAATCTGCACCGTAGTAAGTTACAAAGCATATCGAACCGGGGACGACTTGGCTTCGACGTGGGTTACAAAGCAGCGTAGGGCATACCGAGGACCCGCCACCTCGTAAATCAGCTGGAAAAAACTAGTCGCAAACGACGAAAAGTACGCTTTAGCAGCTTAGTCTGCTAGACCTCACACCCTGCTGTCTGTGGAGGGGCTCAAAGCCGCAAGGCTGAGATGAGTGAGGTAATCTACACAGAATCGTGTCGGGCAGGGTCACTTTGCTCGAAGCTAAAACTAAGGTGACTCGTCCTTTACCAGCCCGCCGGTTGGCGTGTACGGGATCAAATTAAATAACATGGCTAAGTATGTAGAACT
>JADGRM010000240.1 GCA_017880945.1 Gallionella sp.
AGGCTGTTGATCTCGGCCAGCGCGGAATAAAGTGTCGTGGTCTTGCCGCTACCGGTTGGTCCGGTCACCAATATCATCCCGTTGCTGCGCTTGATGATTTCGCGAAAGCGCTTCAGCATTTCCGGCGGCATTCCCAGTTTATCCAGGCCGATCATTCCGCCATCCTGGCGCAACAGGCGCATCACCACCGATTCGCCGTTTTGCGTGGGGCAGGTGGCGATACGCACATCCACGCCCTGCTCGCGCACCCGCACATGGAAACGCCCATCCTGGGGCAGCCGTTTTTCGGATATGTCCAGACCCGACATCAGCTTGAGACGCAGCACCAGTGCGGGTGCGATCTTGCTGTCCGCTTCGGTTTGCAGATGCAGCACCCCGTCAATACGGAAGCGGATCATCACCCGGCCTTCCTGCGGTTCGATATGTATGTCCGACGCTTGTATCTGCGTGGCATCGTCAAACATGGTCTGCAGCAGCTTGACCACCGGCGCCTCTTCCATGCCGACGGCTTCGGTCAGCGCGCCAAAGTCCACATAGGTGTCGCCGATGTCCTCACTGAGTTCACGCGCCAGCCCGGTGATTTCATCGGTGCGCCGATAACCGCGATCTATGCTTTCCAGCAACTGCCCTTCTGTGACCACGGCTATGTCTATATCCCGATCGACGATGCGCGTGATCTCGTCAAAGGCAGACAGATCGGTCGGATCGGCCATACCGACCAGCAACATGCCATTGCGCTCTTCCAGCACGATCGCGCGGAAACGCCGCGCCTGACTTTCCGGCAGCAGCCTTATCTTCTCGACACTGATGTTGTAGTACTTCAGATTGATGAAAGGGATGTTGAGTTGCTTGGCGAGCGCCTCGGAAATATGCTCTTCGGTGACGAAGCCATTGTCCACCAGCACGCGCCCCAACTTGCGTCCGCTACGCTTTTGCTGATCCAGCGCGAACGCGAGCTGATCTTGTGAAATGAGTTTCTGCTGAACCAACAAATCGCCTAAGCGAACTTTCCCAGGACGCGCCATAATTCTCCCCCGAATAGATTTTTCTGCGACGCAACTTTTGTACAAACGGAAGTTAGCCGTTTTTCACGATACTGACAAGGACTTAGCGAGTATTTTTCATGTTTCATGTGATTCTGTACCAACCCGAGATTCCGCCGAACACCGGCAACGTGATCCGCCTGTGCGCAAACACCGGTTGCCAGTTGCATTTGATCAAACCGCTGGGCTTCACGCTGGAAGACAAACAACTGCTTCGCGCCGGACTGGATTATCACGAGTTCGCGACCTTGCGCGTGCATGAAACTTTGCCGGATTGCCTGTCGGCATTCGAACCTGCGCGCGTGTTCGCGCTCACCACCAAGGGCTCGCAAGCCTTCCATCAAGTGCATTATCGGACAGGCGATGCGTTCCTGTTCGGCCCCGAGAGCCGGGGCTTGCCCGCCGACGTGCTCGGCCAATTTACAGCCGAGCAGCGCGTGCGCCTGCCGATGCTGCCCGATAACCGCAGCCTGAATCTGTCCAACACCGTGGCGGTGGCGGTGTTTGAGGCGTGGCGGCAATGCGGGTTCGAGGGTGCATCAATATCGTAGGTCGGGCTTCAGCCCGACATGTCGGGTTGAAACCCGACCTACGCTTTATCCCTGAGAAATATCTCCAGCAGATCATTAAGGAACCGTTGCCCCAGTTGCGTCGGCGCGATATGCTGATGGTCGCGAATCAATAACCCGCGCTTTTCTGCCTCGGCCAATTCGCGCTGAATGCCGAGCAACGGCAAGCTGGTGCGTTCCTGGAACAGCACGCTGTCAAAACCTTCATTCAAACGTAGCGCATTCATCATAAACTCGAACCCCAGTTCATCGCGGCCGACTTCGTGTTCAGTTTGTATCGGCGCGTCCTTGGCGACTTGCTGCATATAGGCCTGCGGTTGCTTGTAGCGCGCCTGGCGCATGATCTTGTCGGGAAAACTCAGCTTGCTGTGCGCGCCCGCGCCTATGCCCAGGTAATCGCCGAACTTCCAGTAGTTGAGATTGTGCTTGGCGCGGCGCTTCGGCCATGCAAACGCGGAGGTCTCGTAGTGCTGATAGCCTGCTGCCGCCAACATTTCCTCGATGTGCTGCTGCATGTCGCTGCTCGCGTCATCGTCCGGCAATGAGGGCGGGTTGCGGTGGAACAGCGTGTTCGGCTCCAGCGTCAGGTGATAACAGGACAGATGCTGCGGCGCGAATGACAGCGCGGTCTGCACATCCTGCAAAGCTTGCTCTAAAGTCTGCTTGGGCAGCGCGTACATCAGGTCGAGATTGAGGTTGTCGAAATGCTGCTGCGCGATCTCAATCGCGCGCTTCGCTTCAACGGCAGAGTGAATGCGTCCCAGCGCTTGCAAATGCGTGTCGTTGAAACTCTGGATGCCCATCGACAGACGGTTCACCCCGGCATCGCGATACGCCGCGAAACGCGCCGCCTCCACCGTGCCGGGATTGGCCTCCAGTGTGATCTCCGCATCGAGAGCCAGCGGCAACAGCATGCGCACGTTGCGCAGAATTTCTTCTACACTTTCCCCGCTCAACAGACTGGGCGTGCCGCCGCCGAAGAACACCGTATAAACCTTGCGCCCCCAGATCAGCGGCAAGGACATCTCCAGATCGCGGATCAACGCCGCGACATATTCCTTCTCGGGAAACGTTCCCCTCGCCTCATGCGAATTGAAATCGCAATATGGACACTTGCGCAC
>JADGRM010000063.1 GCA_017880945.1 Gallionella sp.
ATGAAGGCGGCGGGTTTTCGTCTGGGCTGCATCACCAACAAATTGGCATGCTACACCGAACCATTGTTGAAGGGAGTCGGTCTTGCCAAGTATTTCGAGATCGTGCTGTCCGGCGACACACTGGCGGAGAAAAAGCCGCATCCGATGCAGTTGTTGCATGCCGCAAAGTTCTTTGGCGTGCCGCTCCAGAAATTGTTGCTGATCGGCGATTCGCTGAACGACACCGTTGCCGCGCGTGCCGCCGGCTGCCCGGTATTCTGTGTGCCTTACGGCTACAATCACGGCGAACCGGTGGAAACGCTGGACCTGGACGCGGTAATCAACAATCTGCCTGCCGCTTTGCAGCTTATCAAACGCGCCTGATCATGAAACTGAACAACCTCCGCTACCTGAAAGAAACCGCCGCTTGGCGATGGTGCTGATATGCATTTGTAGGTTGGGTTAGCAGCTTCACCGCGTAACCCAACATTGCAGCCAACAACACCCGTTGGGTTACGCAAAAACCGCTAACCCAACCTACATGTTACCGGAGGTTTTTCATGTTGCACCCCATCACCGAACAAGAATTCAACGCGCTTGCCAAACAAGGCTACAACCGCATTCCCTTGGTATGCGAAAGCTTTGCCGATCTGGACACGCCGCTGTCGCTGTATCTCAAACTCGCCAACAAACCGTTTTCCTACCTGCTCGAATCGGTACAGGGGGGCGAACGCTTCGGGCGTTATTCGTTCATCGGCCTGCCCGCCGACACACGCATCACGGTGCGCGGCAAACAGGTAACGCTGACGCACCTCCGACAGAGTGGCGTGGAATCTGCTGGCACAGGCGGAGGTGCGAAGCGGCAGCTCCCGCAATCGGCTGGCTTCGCCATAACCAGCGACTTGGCGAGTGGAGTTGGATCGCCTAGTCGAATGGCTAGTAGTTCTACCAGTAACGTGTCGCTGCCGCACCACTCAACCGAAAACAGGCATACCGAGACTACACACGAAGTCGAGAATCCGCTGGACTTCATCAGGGAATACCAGACACGTTTCAAGGTTGCCACGCTGCCCGATCTGCCGCGCTTCTGCGGCGGGCTGGCGGGTTATTTCGGCTACGACACGATACGTTACATCGAACCGCGCCTGGCCAAGGTCCACAAACCGGACGCTATCGGCACACCGGATATCCTGCTGATGCTCACCGAGCAACTGGCGGTGGTGGACAACCTCACCGGCAAACTCACTTTCATCGTGTATGCCAACCCGGAACAGGCCGATGCTTACGCGCAAGCCAAGCATCGTTTGCAAGAACTGACCACGCGCTTGAGACTACCTGTGGATATCCCGCACGCACCACCGGCGCACGGCGGCGAAGCGCGTTCCGAATTCGGCGAAGCGGCTTTCAAGAACGCGGTGGTCAAAGCCAAGCAATACATCTTCGATGGCGACATCATGCAGGTGGTGCTGTCGCAGCGCATGGCGCAACCCTTCCCCGCCGCGCCGCTATCGCTGTATCGCGCGCTGCGCAGCGTCAACCCGTCACCGTACATGTTCTATTACGATATGGGTGATCACCACGTCGTCGGTGCGTCGCCGGAGATACTGGTGCGGTTGGAGGGCGATGCCGTCACCGTTCGCCCCATCGCCGGAACGCGTCCGCGCGGCAAAACGCAACAACAAGATGCCGAACTCGCGCAAGAGTTGCTGGCCGATCCGAAGGAACTGGCCGAGCACCTGATGTTGATCGATCTTGGGCGCAACGATATCGGCCGCGTCGCGCAAAACGGCACGGTGAAGCTCACCGAGAAAATGGTCATCGAACGCTACTCGCATGTGATGCACATCGTTTCCAACGTCGAGGCCAGGCTCAAGCCCGGCTACAACGCGATGGACGTGCTCAAGGCCACTTTCCCCGCCGGAACGGTGTCGGGCGCCGCAAAAGTGCGCGCGATGGAAATCATCGACGAGCTGGAACCCAGCAAACGCGGCATCTACGCGGGTGCGGTCGGCTATCTCGGTTTCAACGGCGACATGGACCTGGCGATCGCGCTGCGCACCGCCGTGGTGAAAGACAACATGCTGTACGCGCAAGCCGGGGCGGGCATCGTTGCCGACTCGATACCCGAAAGCGAATGGATTGAGACGCTGAACAAGGCGCGCGCCGTGCTGCGCGCAGCGGAGATGGTGCTGGCGGGGTTGGACAACGATTTGGAACCGTAGCGCTATGCTCAGGCTTACCGAAGTCAAACTCCCGCTGGCTCATGCCGAAGGCGAAATCAGGACTGCGATTCTCAAGCGTCTGGGTATCGCTGACGATGAACTGATCGGCCACATCGTTTTCAAGCGCGGTGTGGATGCGCGCAAACCGCACGCGATCCTGTTCACCTACACACTGGACGTGACGGTGCGCGATGAAGCGGCGATCCTGGCGCGCCTCAAGAACGATCCGCACCTCCGAAAAGGTGAAGTGAAACCTGCTGGTACAGATGGAGGTGCGAAGCGGCAGCTCCCGCAATCGGCTGGCTCCGCCAGTAACGTGTCGCTGCCGCACATCACTATCACGCCAGACACCAGCTACCATTTCGTCGCACATGCTCCCCAGAATCTGTCTTCACGTCCCATAGTCATCGGCATGGGTCCTGCCGGTCTGTTCGCGGGACTGATACTCGCACAGATGGGCTTCCGCCCGCTGATCCTGGAACGCGGCAAAGCCGTTCGTGAAAGAACAAAAGACACCTTCGGCCTGTGGCGGCAGGGCGTGCTCAATCCGGAATCCAACGTGCAGTTTGGCGAAGGCGGCGCGGGGACGTTCTCAGACGGCAAGCTGTACAGCCAGATCAAAGACCCGCGCTACCTGGGCAGAAAAGTGCTGGATGAATTCGTCAAGGCCGGCGCACCGGAAGAAATTTTGTATGTGAGCCATCCGCATATCGGCACGTTCCGCCTGGTTGGCATGGTGGAAAAGATGCGCGAGACAATACAGTCGCTGGGCGGCGAGATACGTTTCGGGAGCCGCGTCGATGACATAGAGATCACGGACGGGCCCAATGACATTAAACACGTTACTGGCGTGGTGCTCGCCAACGGCGAACATATCACGACGAATCATCTGGTGCTGGCTGTCGGGCACAGCGCGCGCGATACCTTCGAGATGATCCACAAGCGCGGCATCTATATCGAGGCCAAGCCGTTCTCGATCGGCTTCCGCATCGAGCACCCGCAGTCGATGATCGACCTCGCCCGCTACGGCAAGAACGCGGGCAACCCTTTATTGGGTGCCGCGGATTACAAGCTGGTGCATCACGCCAGCAACGGGCGCTCGGTCTATAGCTTCTGCATGTGTCCGGGCGGCACGGTGGTCGCCGCCACTTCCGAGCCTGGGCGAGTGGTCACCAACGGCATGAGCCAGTATTCGCGCAACGAGCGCAACGCCAACAGCGGCATCGTCGTCGGTATCACACCCGATCAGGATTATCCGGGTGATCCGCTGGCGGGAATGGAATTTCAGCGCCGATGGGAATCACGCGCTTATGAATTGGGTGGAAATAACTATCAGGCACCCGGACAACTGGTCGGCGATTTTCTCGCGGGCAAAGCTTCGACCGCATTCGGATCGGTGCAGCCGTCCTATACCCCCGGTGTACATCTGTGTGACCTGTCCACCGCGCTACCGGACTACGCCATCGCAGCGATCCGCGAAGCCCTGCCCGCCTTCGCCAAACAGATCAAAGGATTCGATCTGGCTGATGCGGTGCTGACCGGCGTCGAGACGCGCACGTCCTCGCCGATCCGCATCAAGCGCAACAAGGATGATCTGCAGAGCATCAACACCAAGGGCCTGTATCCGACCGGCGAAGGCGCGGGTTATGCGGGCGGCATCCTTTCTGCAGCGGTGGATGGCATCGAGGTTGCCGAAGCGGTAGCTTTGAGTATGATACGAGCGAAGAATCAAGGATAGGAACAAACATGCTTTTAATGATAGACAACTACGACTCCTTTACCTACAACCTGGTGCAGTATTTTGCCGAACTGGGTGCGGATGTGGTGGTGCATCGCAACGACGAGATCACCATCGAACAGATTGAAAAAATGAACCCGCAGCACATCGTGGTTTCGCCCGGCCCGTGCACGCCGAACGAAGCGGGCATATCGGTCGCGACAATCCGGCACTTTGCCGGAAAGGTTCCTTTGCTCGGCGTGTGTCTCGGTCATCAAAGCATCGGCCAGGCGTTCGGCGGGCGCATCATCCACGCCAAACAGTTGATGCACGGCAAGACATCGGCGATCCATCACAACAACACCAGCGTATTCACCGGCCTGCCTAATCCTTTCACCGCAACGCGCTACCACTCGCTGGTGATCGAGCGCGAGACGCTGCCGGACTGTCTTGAAATAACGGCTTGGACCGACGACGGCGAGATCATGGGCGTGCGCCACAGGACCTTGGCAGTACATGGCGTGCAGTTCCACCCCGAGTCGATACTCACCGAACATGGACACGACATATTGGCGAATTTTTTGAAGGGAACGAAGTGATGAATTATTCGCAAACATTGAGCCAACTGATCGACCGCCACGACTTGCCCTTCTCCGAGATGCGCGAACTGATGGAACACATCATGGGTGGCCAACTCACACAGGCCCAGATCGCGGCGGTATTGATCGCGCTGCGCACCAAGGGCGAAACCGTCACCGAAATCGCCGCAGCAGCCGCAGTGATGCGCGAGTTATCGACCAAGGTGAAAGTAAAACACACCGGACACCTGATCGACACATGCGGCACCGGCGGGGACAGCATGCAGACCTTCAACATCTCCACTGCCAGCGCTCTGGTCGCTGCGGCTGCCGGGGCACAGGTCGCCAAACATGGTGGACGCTCGGTTTCCAGCACTTGCGGCAGCGCGGACGTGTTGGAAAAGCTCGGCGTGAATGTGGGTATGACCGCCGAGCAAGTCGCACAATGCGTGGATCAAATCGGCATTGGTTTCATGTTCGCGCCCAATCATCACAGCGCGATGAAGCACGCTGCACCGGTGCGCCGTGAACTCGGTGTGCGAACCCTGTTCAACCTGCTCGGGCCGCTCACCAACCCGGCAGGTGCACAAAATCAAGTCCTCGGCGTGTTCCACCAATCGCTTACCGCCAAGCTCGCGCAAGTGCTCGGCGAACTTGGCAGCCGTCATGTGCTGGTAGTCCACGGCGCGGATGGCATGGATGAAATCTCGATCAGCGACGGCACTTACATCGCGGAACTGAAAGACGGAGCAGTCAGCGAATACACCGTTCATCCAGATTTGTTCGGCCTGACTACCGCACCACTTAATATGCTGCGTGTTGCCAACATCGACGAGGCGTGCGAGAAACTATTGGGTGTGCTGAATGACGAAGTCGGCGCCCCGCGCGACATCGTGCAATTGAATGCCGGTGCGGCAATTTACGTGGCGGGTCTGGCCGGCACACTGAAAGACGGCGTGGCGAAAGCCGATCAGGTGATTGCCAGCGGCGCGGCGAAAAAGAAGCTGGAACAGCTCGTTGCGCTGAGCAACAGTTTCAAGGTGTAACTACCCATTACAGTCTGGCGATATAAGGTTTACGATGCCAGCAACTGCTTCGACTTGCCGCTCCGATATATCCCGGCCATTGATGGCATTGCCCGGCCCCGCACCGGATTTTCTTGCTGATCGTCAGGCCGGGATTTTTGGTTAAGTGGCCAGGCACGCACTGCTGATGTTCAGCATCATCATGACCTGAACGACATCAAGCGCAATACAGATCGTATGCAGGATGCTGGCCGCAGCGTGGACCACTTACGGTAAGACCCGGCTGCACTGGCGGTAACAAGATCCGGTCAACCGCATTCATTCACCACCCGTTGCTGTGCCCGATGATATCTTGTAAGTTCTGACTATGTCAGCAAGGCTGTAAATTCCTTCACTGGTACAGGTCTGCCAAACAGATAACCCTGGTACAACCAGCATCCTGCACCCGAGAGGAAATCGTGTTGGGCATCGGTTTCCACACCTTCGGCAATCACTTCAATGCCGAGATTGTTGGCCATGCCGATAATGGTTTGAATGATCATCGCATCAGTGGATTTTGTGCCTATGTTGCGCACGAATGACTGGTCGATCTTCAATTGGTCGAGTGGCAATTGGGTCAGATACGCCAGCGACGAATAACCCGTACCAAAATCATCCATGGAGAAGCGCACACCAATCTTTTTCAATGCATGCATCTTGATGATTGTGTCAGCGACGTTTTCGAGCACCGTGCTCTCGGTCAATTCAAGTTTGAGAAGCGAGGGATTGATAAGGGTTTGCTCGATCACTTTGCTCACTTGCTCAACGAAACTCGGTTGACGGAACTGCCTCGCACTGACGTTGACAGCCAGCGTCAATTCGCGGGTGAGTGGATTGCTTTCCCATTCTTTAAGTTGTGCACAAGCCGTTTGCAATATCCACTGGCCGAGAGGTAATATCAGCCCGGTGTCTTCCGCAACGGGAATGAATTTGTCTGGGCTGATCAGGCCTTGCTCTGGATGTTCCCAGCGAATTAATGCTTCAGCACCAATGGGGTGTTGCATGCTATCAACCTGCACCTGGTAGTAAAGCTTGAATTCATGTTTTGGCAATGCCTTGCGCATTCCGGCTTCGAGCTGGCTGCGCATTTCCAGCGCTTCCTGCATTGCCGGATCAAAGAAGCGCAGGGTGTTCCGCCCGGCCTTTTTTGCCGCGTACATCGCCGTGTCGGCCTGCTTGAGCAAATCATCAAGATTCTGTCTGTAATTGGCAAACAAGGATATGCCTATACTCGCCGTGCTGTAATGCTCGATATCTTTGAGCATATAGGGCTGGTGAATGTCGATGAGCATTTTTTCTCCCACCCCCCGCGCCTGCACGGCAGCCTCCGTTCTGTCTTCGCTTAACCCCTCCAATAACACCACGAATTCATCCCCGCCCAAACGCGCCAAAGTGTCGCTATCACGTATGCAGGTTCGCAGGCGCTGCCCCACCTCGATCAACAGCAGATCGCCGATGTCGTGTCCTCTGGTGTCGTTCAATATCTTGAAATTATCGAGATCGATAAACAAGAGACCGGCGCAGCTCTTGTTGCGTGCGCTGGTTGTGACTGCCTGATGGAGACGGTCAAACAACAGCCGCCGGTTGGGCAATTGGCAGAGCGGGTCGTAAAAAGCAAGATTGTGAATCTTTTCTTCAGCTTGTTTGCGTTCGGTGATGTCAAAAAACGCACAAATATAATTCGTGATTCTGCCGTCTTTGCCAACAACGGCTGTAATGGTCAGCCATTCCGGGTATGTTTCTCCGTTCTTGCGGCGGTTCCAGATTTCGCCTTGCCAGTAATTGTTGCGATGCAGGATTTCCCGCATACGCGGGTAGAACTCGGCATCCTCGCGATCAAACTTGAGCATGCTCAGATTTTTGCCGATCGCTTCATCGGCACTGTAGCCGCTCAGGCTCGTGAAAACACGGTTGACCCGAATGATCACTTCATCCTGATCCGTTACGATCATGCCTTCCTCGATCTCGAAAGCAATCGCGGCAACGCTCAAAGCTGCCTCGCGCTCTTCCAGCACCACCATCATGCTATTAAATGCATGAGCCATATCGGAGATGTCCTTCGGGCCGCTGAGCACGGCCCGCACTTCCGATTCACCCGCCTTGGCACGCCCCATGCTGGCCGACAACTGGTTAAGCGGCCGGGTCATGCGGTTGGTCAGGAAACGGATCAGGAACAGGAACAACAGTGCGAAGGAAAATGACGTGGCCATGTTGGCGATGAAAATGTCCGTAGTCGTCTGAGTAAGCGCCGCCTTGCTCATCACCACCGAAACATGGCCGAGCAACTCGGGGGCGGCAGTCTGCACATCGAATGGCGATTCGGCGGAAGGTTGTGTATACACCGGTGCTACAAAGCGCCATGCATTCCGGCTTTCTGCATCGAGAACGACTGCGGCCTTCGGCCAACTGGCTCGCTCGACTTCAGCGGGTAATTTGGTGGGGTCGGCACTGCCGCGCGACAACAATGTGCGCTGATTGACATCGCGAATCTCCACACTGACCACGCCCGGGAAAGCCAAGGTAGCTTTCACTGCCTCAGCGGCGTTTTCAGCCGAGCCGTAAATCAGTGCCAAGGCGCTCTGATGGGCCAGATTCTCGGTAATGCGCTGGCCCTGCTCAAGCAGGTTAAGGCGTACCCGTTCGTTACTCTGCCACGACCCAACCAGGGAGGAAAATAATGCCAGAAAAAAAATCCCGAGCGTAACCATAATGCCAAGCTGGCGCTCAAAAGTGAATTTTTGGAGAAATTCGTTGAGAATTTTTTTCATGGTCGAATACGTTTATTACTCTGGGAATGTCATGTCAAAGCGCTGCTGACGACTTGGATTTAGCCCCAAGTGCTTGGCAGTACGCAGGTTGACAGCGCTTTGCACGTCGTGCAAGGGCATCATGTCATGCTTTCCATAATCACCCGAGATCAAAATACCTTGAGCCAAACCGGCAAGACTTTTCCCCAGCGCCATATTGTCAGGATAAAGCGAAAACAACACGCCACGCCGGACGTGGCTGAAATTGCTGGAAAAAACGGCGATGCCCTGATTCCATGATTCCTGCAGAACAAGGGGCAGAATCGAACTGTCCTCAACCGTGGTGGGATCCTGCGGCAACCATAACACATCACTGTGTCCGTCAGCCCCAGAAAAAATTTCCTGATAGAAGTGTACTGCACTGCGCAGATCGTGCGCCTCGTAAGCCACCAATTCCAGCCCCTGTGCACGAGCTGCTACTTTGGCAAATTCAAGCAGCCAGCCGTTGTAGCCGGGATCGTAGACGACGAACACGCGCTTCACCGACGGCATCAGCGCTTTCATGCGGGCGAACAACAATGCAGGATCAGGCGTCAAGCTGATCACCGGCAGTCCGCGCGCCTCGTTCTCCGGCACTGTCAACACGCCACCCACCACCACCTTGATGCCCTTATTCAGCGCCGTCGCCGTCTTCATGCCCTGCCGGCCAAGGGCGATCACCACCTTGATATTCTGGCGAAGCAGACTGGCTTTTAGCTCAGCGATATCAGTGTCATCTCTCACCGGATAATTCGCCACTTGTGTGCCGACCTTATCTTCAATGCCCTCGATTATTTTCTCAAATATCTCCCGGTAAGGCGCACCGATATCGGGATAGATCACTGCGATCGTATCTTTCCCTGCTGCCCATGCCGGTAATGTGAAGACCAGCGGTGTAAACAGAACCATGGCGGCAAACAGCAAAATCAATCGATTCTGACCATATTGTAGGAGCGGGCCATGCCCGCGAACATTTTTTCGCGGGTACGAAAAACTTTTGTCCGGGCACCCGCATGGCCCGCTCCTACGGGTGCCCGGCCAAAAGTATTTCGGATATCCGGCAGCAATCATGCAGGTTGTGCTATACGCACCCTACGATGTTTCATCGTTGAGCTACGATATTTCACTATTGAGTTAGAAACGGAATTGCTCATCAGAGTTGATGGTTCAGCTCGACGCGCCAAGCTCGCGGATCCACCGGCAAGTCGTAGGGAATCAAACCCGGTGCCGGCGACGGCTCGCGCGCGTCGGCACCGAACAGGTTGAGCACCTTGAAGGCGATACCCCAATCGTTGCTCTGATTATTGCTGCGCAGCGTGAGATCCACGGTGTGGTAATCGGCGATTGGGGGTCGGGTATCGAACGGTTCGCGCTTGCGATCGGCAATGTAGTTGAGTTG
>JADGRM010000064.1 GCA_017880945.1 Gallionella sp.
CCACATTTGACTTTGGGGTGCCGCAGCGCGACCAGTTGCAGTTCTTCGGCAACCAGGACGCCGGGCGATTATTCGATCAGGCGGTAGCAAAACTCGAACTATTGGGTGGGCGCAAACTCACGATCGACTTCGCCCCTTTCCTTGAAACCGCGCGCCTGCTGTATGAAGGAGCCTGGGTCGCGGAACGGTATCTGGCGATACGCGATTTCATCGAGGCCAAACCGCAGGCACTGTTTCCGGTCACCCACGACATCATTGTCGCTGCTCGAGGGTTAAGTGCTGCGGACGCATTTGCCGGAACCTACCGTTTGCGGGAATTGAAACGCAAATGCGACAGGGTATGGGAGAGCGTGGACTGCATCGTGACACCGACTGCGGGAACCATTTATACCGTGGCCGAAATGCACAACGACCCGATACGGCTGAATTCCAATCTCGGTTATTACACCAACTTCATGAACCTGCTGGATTACAGCGCGGCAGCTGTTCCCGCCGGCTTTATGTCGAACGGCTTGCCATTCGGGATCACGGTTTTTGCGCCCGCCCATCAGGATGTCCCTTTGCTGCATCTTGCGGAACGTTTGCAGAACGGAAGGCGCGAACATGCATATACCGATGCTGTGCCATCCGGCCAGATCAGCGTGGCTGTTTGCGGTGCGCACCTTTCCGGAATGCCGCTGAACAAGCAGTTGACCGAACGGCGCGCGCGTTTGACAGGCAAGATACTGACTGCACCGGATTACCGTTTTTATGCGCTTCCCGGCGGCCCGCCGTGGCGGCCCGGGCTTATTCAGGTGGATAAGGGTCAGGGATATGCGATCGAAGTTGAGGTATGGGAGATGCCCGCAACCGTATTTGGTTCGTTTGTTGCCGGCATCCCGGCACCGTTATGCATAGGGACGGTGACGCTGGAATCAGGAGAGCAGGTTAAAGGTTTCCTGTGCGAGCAGCATGCTGTGTCGGATGCCGCAGACATAAGCAGTTTTGGCGGCTGGCTAGCCTATCTGACTAGTTTGCGTTGATCAGGTTACTCCGGGTTCCAGCACAACACGCGCCATGTTTTTCTGGAGCAAAGGTCTTGGCATACGCCTTTGACTGGAGTAAACACCGGCTCTTTTTCATAGAGTGCTTGGCCTTCGCGCCATGGCAGGGTAGATAGCATGATTTTCCAAGAATTACCTGCTCCTAGGATCAGACCAAATGAAATCTCGAAATCGAGCAGCTGAACCAGCTCGTCTTGCGGATAATGTTGTAACTGATCAGAAGATTTGAAAGCTTGTTGCGCTAGCCTTGCCAAACGGTTACGCAAATAGATAAAGTGATTGCTGGAAACCAGCAGGTAACTGGCCGGTTCAGCAGGCTCGCCCTGATCGAGCAGTTGCAGCGCATAGCAACGTTCATTCTTGTCGTCTGTTTTTCTTTCCCATATTTCGCTGTAAACATCCTCAATGCCATATTCCAGCAACTTGCCTGGGTGTTCAAAAAGCATCCTGCCGATGTCACGCTTGCCCGATGGCGGCTGGAAATCAATTGCACGTTTCCATTCGCATTGATTGCCCGTTACAGCCGTGATGCCGACAAAACCCTGTTGTTTTGCCAGCCATGAGAGTTGTTCGCCGGAACAACCGGCAAGTGACATGATTCCTGTAAAGTCTGGCCGATGGCCTGGAATCCGGATATCAGCATGCCAGCTACTGGTTTGCAGCCAACAGACCCGAGAGCTTCCATCGTGATAGTCGCTTGTTGCAAGGAGAGTACGCTGCCATAGCCCCCAATAGTTTGAAGGTACATTCATGTTGGCGTGCCCACTGTAAATATAGGACATTCGATGTCGCGTCCCCAATTGTGATACACCAAATTGGTGAACTGGCCTGACATAAAGTTTTTTCCCAATACGGTGATCAACGGATTCACATTCAGGAAAATCCATGATTTTTTATCTGAACAGGCTGAGAAATTTTGCACA
Source organism: Gallionella sp. (assembly GCA_017880945.1). GTDB lineage: Bacteria > Pseudomonadota > Gammaproteobacteria > Burkholderiales > Gallionellaceae > Gallionella. The sequence goes on from JADGRM010000064.1 coordinate 1,967, forward strand.
TGAGCCGCGCGGCATAATCGATCGAGCAGCACATTATCAGCCTCGCTTTGCACCTGCCCAAACAGCACGAATGGCGATACGGCCAAACCATCGGCTGACCGCGCGCGGCACAGTGCCTCATAACCAACGGGGTCACTATGTGAGAGGCTGAAGATCGGCTGAAAGGCGCTTGTAATCGCGTAGTCCCGAAACGATCCTGTCACCCTGCCCTCATTTGCCAGGCTGATTCGATCGTTGATTGCACTGAAATCATATGTTTGGCTATTCATGCTGGTCCTGTTTTCAGTACTTGAGGTTTAAAAAAAAGGGCACCTTGCGGTGCCCTGAATTGAAGCATTACGCTTCAAGGAGTAAGAATCTTATAGGTTGTAGGCGTTTTCGCCGTGATCAGCCAAGTCGAGGCCAGTTTCCTGTGCTTCGTCGCTTGCGCGTATGCCGATCGTTTTCTTCAGGATAAACAGGATCACGAAGGCCACGAAAGCAGACCACACCAGCGTGATGCCGATGTCCCAGAACTGGGAGATGAGCTGCGCCTTGGCATCGAAATCACCGACCTTGTTGGCAACGTAATCCCAGACACCTGTACCACCGAGTGCCGGATTGACGAATATGCCGGTACCGATGGAACCGATGATTCCACCGACGCAGTGCACGCCGAAGGTATCCAAAGAATCGTCATATTTCAGCCAGGCCTTGAGATAAGTTACGGCGAAGAAGCAGATGATGGCAGCCACAGCACAGACAACAAACGCACCACCCACACCGACATAGCCTGCGGCCGGGGTGATCGCTACCAAACCTGCGACGATGCCTGAACAGATGCCCAGCAAGCTTGGCTTACCCTTGACTACCCACTCGACCAGCATCCAGGTAACTCCGGCAACAGCAACGCCGAACAAGGTATTGAAGAAGGCCAGGCCGGCTGCACCGGTGGCTTCCAATGCAGAACCCGCATTGAAACCGAACCAGCCCATCCACAGCATGCCGGTACCGATTGCAGTCATCATCAGGCTGTGCGGAGGCATCGCTACCTTACCGAAGCCCTTGCGCGGCCCAAGCATCAGCGCTGCAACCAGCGCCGCGATACCGGCGTTGATATGCACCACCGTACCACCGGCAAAGTCGATCGCGCCTTTCTGGAAGATGAAACCGGCGTGACTGTTGGCTGCATCGGCAGCTCCTTTGACAGTGGTGTAAGCATCGGGACCATCCCAGTACCAGACCATGTGCGAAATCGGCAGGTAGGCAAAGGTGAACCACAGAACGCTGAATATGATCATCGCTGAGAACTTGAAACGTTCAGCAAAGCCACCGGAGATCAGCGCGACTGTGATCGCAGCAAAGGTCAACTGGAACATCGCGTACACGAAGTCCGGTATGTACTGGCCTTTGCTGAAAGTTGCCGCCACAGCCGTAGTCGGATCGTCACCAGACATGAACCACTTGTCCAGCGAACCGATGAACGGCGCCAGCGCGCTGCCCTCGTGGCCAGCGGTGAACGCCATGCTGTACCCGTAGATCACCCAGAGCACTCCGATAACACAGAAAATCGCAAAGCTCTGCATCACGGTCGACAAGGCGTTCTTTCTGCGAACCATGCCTGCATAAAACAGGGCCAGGCCAGGGACAGTCATCAGCAGCACGAATGCCGTTGAGGTCATCATCCATGCGACGTCGCCCTTGTTGCAGTCAAAACCCTTGTCGCCGCATTTCGGTGTGGCGACTGGTGCATCCGCCGCAGGTGCAACTGCGGCTGCGGCTGGTGCCGTAGCGGGTGCAGGTGCCGCTGTGGCTGCTGCCGCGGTTGCGGGAGCTGCCGCATCATCTGCGAATGCGGGGACTGCCAAACCGAACAGCACGGCCAGCAGCGCTATAGATGCTATAAATTTTTTAGTTACGGCATAACGCTCGCCCAGGCGGGCATTAGCCTTCTCTGAAACTACGCTTAGCTTCGTTTTCATGGCATGTGTCCTTATAAGGCTTCTGCGCCGGATTCACCGGTGCGGATGCGTATGACTTGTTCTAGGTCGGAGACAAAGATCTTGCCGTCGCCGATCTTGCCGGTATTAGCCGCCTTTTCGATCGCCTCGACCACCTGATCGAGCATGTCGCTTTTAATGGCAGCCTCCAGTTTTACTTTGGGCAGAAAATCCACCACATATTCCGCACCGCGATACAACTCGGTGTGACCCTTTTGCCGGCCAAAGCCCTTGACTTCGGTGACGGTGATGCCTTGCACGCCAATGGCGGAAAGGGCTTCACGCACCTCGTCGAGCTTGAACGGCTTGATGATAGCGACGACCATCTTCATAACATTCTCCTATTTCATGTGATCAGGGGTGGATTTCACCCCCGATTGATTATCAGAACGAGTGGACCACAGACAACGCTACAGCGCTCTTGCCCCAGTCTTTAGTTTGCCCGGAAGTGCTGGTATAGGTGTAATAGCCGCCTGATTTGGCATTCGTGTTGCTGTATGCCAAGCCAACCAGGTATCCGCTGAAATCCTTGGTTACATTCAACTTGTAATCGGAGTATGAAGGGTCAAAACCAGCCGCAACCAATGCGTCAGCAGGAGTGCCTTTATACTTTTGCTTGCCATAGTGCGCGCCTACGGTAACACCCGAGTCAGCCACCGGATAACTGGCATTCACCTCCAGATAGGTAGTGCCTGAAGCGCTCGGAACAGTGAGGAAATCTCCCAACGCATAGGAGAGTTTGGCCGAGATCCACTTGTATCCGATGGAGCCATACATTTCAGCTGTATCCGCCTTAACAAAGCCTGCAGGTGGTGTGTAAGAGCCCAAATAGTTGTAGCGTATCAAGCCCACATCGTAGCTGAAGTCTGTGGCAAAACTGTTCCTGATGCCCAGGTAGGTATCGGTTTCCAAGCTGACATCGCCGGTTGCCCCTGACCCAGTGATCCAGCTGACATTGGATCCCCATACGCCGGCATAAAATCCGCTGGAATGTGCATAATCGAAACCACCTTGTACCGCCGGTTTACCTACAGTTTGCGTGATCCCGCGAAATACATAATTGCTTACCCAGCCTACGTTTGCAGTAACAGCGGGAGCGGGAGGTGCATCCGCTGCCATCGCCACACCAGGAACTGCCAATGCTGCCAAGACCAAAGTGGTCAACAGTTTGCTTTTAGCTGCGTTGAAACTCACTTTGTTTGCTTTGTTCGTTTTCATCATGGTTCCTTTCTTGAGTTGAGAACGGGATAACATTATCCGCACGATCACATCAGCAGCATCCGTGCCAAAGTTATTTTTACTTATGAAACAATGTATTAAAGTGGCCGCTTGATTGCGGCAGAAAATATGCGCACCAATTTCATGCGCGCCGGCGGTCTTGTGCACCATTTGGTGCACCACTTGAATGCGTCATTCTGGTGTGCAGAGAAGATTCCGGGCTAAGTGATTTTTGCTACACTGACCGCCGTTACATATAACCGGGAGTGTCATCATGTTGAACGCGAAATTATTCGAGGATCTCTCCGCCAAATTAAGCGCGGCGGCAAACAGCGGTCCCGCCAAGGACATCGAGAAAAACATGCGCGCCCTGCTCGCGCAGGGTTTCGCCAAACTCGATCTGGTGACCCGCGAAGAATTCGATGTGCAAGCACAGGTGTTGGCACGCACACGAGAAAAGTTGACCGCACTGGAAGCGCGTGTCGAGGAACTGGAAGCGCAACGCAACAAAACTACCTCATAGATATGAGCCTCGCGGTTCTATATAGCCGCGCGCTTTCCGGCATGGAAGCGGCTCTCGTCACCGTCGAGGTGCATATCGCCAACGGCCTGCCCAATTTCACAATCGTGGGTCTGCCTGAAACCGAAGTGAAGGAAAGCAAGGACCGCGTGCGCGCCGCGCTGCAAAACTGCCAGTTCGATTTTCCCGCGCGACGCATCACCGTCAATCTCGCTCCCGCAGACCTGCCCAAGGAAAGCGGGCGCTTCGATCTGCCCATCGCGCTGGGCATCCTCGCCGCGACCGGACAGATCCCCTCCGATAAACTCGCCGAATATGAATACGCCGGAGAGCTCGCGCTGACCGGCGAGCTGCGCGCGATACGCGGCGCGCTGGCAATGACTTATCGTGCCGTGAACAGCGGACGCGCCTTCATCCTGCCGCAAGCGAATGCCGCCGAAGCTGCATTGGTGGAAGACGCAACCGTGTATGCGGCGCAATCGCTGTTGCAAGTAGCAGCGCATCTCACCGGACGGGAACGTATCGCGCCCTATGTCAGCCAGCCGCAAACCATTCCGCCGCACTACCCGGACATGCGCGAAGTGAAGGGACAGACGCAAGCCAAGCGCGCACTGGAGATCGCCGCAGCGGGAGGACACAGCGTGCTGATGATGGGGCCGCCCGGTACCGGCAAATCCATGCTTGCGGCGCGCTTCCCCGGCATTCTGCCGCAGATGTCTCAGGACGAGGCGTTGCAGAGCGCCGCGTTGCAATCACTGGACGGCAACTTCGATGTGAAGAAATGGAAGACACGCCCGTACCGCGCGCCGCACCATACCGCATCCGGCGTAGCGCTGGTCGGCGGCGGCAGCAATCCGCGTCCCGGCGAGATATCGATGGCGCTGCATGGCGTGCTGTTCCTTGACGAGCTGCCTGAGTTCGACCGCAGTGTGCTGGAAGTATTGCGCGAACCGATGGAGTCGGGGCGCATCACCATCTCGCGCGCCGCGCGCCGCGCGGATTTCCCCGCCCAGTTTCAACTCATCGCAGCGATGAACCCTTGCCCATGCGGTTATCACGGCCACTACAACGGCAAATGCCGCTGCACGCCTGACCAGATTTCGCGCTACCGCAGCAAGATCTCCGGCCCGCTACTGGATCGCATCGACATCCAGATCGAAGTGCCCGCCGTGCCGCAAGATGATCTGCTCAACAAGGCGGATGGCGAAACCAGTGTCGAACTGCAAGCCCGCGTCGAGATCGCGCGGCAACGCCAGATCGCACGCCAAGACAAGGCCAACGCACAACTTTCAGTGACTGAAATCGATGCATTGTGCACGCCCGACGAGCAAGGGATCGCGCTGCTGCAACAAGCCATCAGCCGCCTTAATCTCTCTGCTCGTGCGTATCACCGCGTGCTCAAAGTGGCGCGCACCATCGCCGATCTGGAAGGGGATAACAACATCGCAACCAGACATATCGCCGAGGCGGTGCAGTATCGTCGACTGAACTTTTGACTTCTTCGGCCACGAATATTTTTCACTTTTGCCATGCGCGGCGATGCTTTAACAAGCCTGTCTTGAGCTTGTCGAAAGGCTCAGCACAGAATAGGTAACTCGTGTCGAACCGCTACTCCAGTTATTAACACCCGCCATTTATATACCCCTAAATAGCCAAGGATAACGGTTTGAAGGCCGGTTTGCCCGTTCCCCATGCTAAAATCTGCGCTCATTTTTCAGGCAGCACGTTATGACCAGCAAGAGCCATCCGATCGAACAGCTCATCCAACAGCGCATCCTGATTCTGGACGGTGCGATGGGCACGATGATCCAGCGCTACAAGCTGACCGAGGAGCACTATCGGGGCACGGTGCTGTATGGTGATTACCCCAAGGATTTTGCGGACTACAACGTCGAGCGCAAAACTTTTGCCGATCATCCGGTCGATGTCAAAGGCAACAACGACCTGCTGCTGCTGACCCAGCCGCACATCATCCGCGGCATCCACGCCGAATATCTGGCGGCCGGCGCGGACATCCTCGAGACTTGCACGTTCAATTCCACAGCGGCCTCGTTGGACGATTACGACATGGTAGCGCTGGCTTACGAGCTGAATTTTGCCGGAGCGAAATTGGCGCGCGGCGTGTGCGATGAATTCGAGGCGAAGATACCGAACAAGCCGCGCTTCGTTGCAGGCGTGTTGGGGCCAACCACAAAGACCGCCTCGATCTCTCCGGACGTGAACGATCCGGGATTTCGCAACATCAATTTCGATGAACTGGTGGCCGGCTACAGCGAGGCGATACGCGGTTTGCTGGATGGCGGCGCGGACATCCTGATGGTGGAAACCATTTTCGATACGCTCAACGCGAAAGCCGCGCTGTTCGCGATCGAGCAGTATTTCGAGCAGCACAAGGTGCGCGTGCCGGTGATGATTTCCGGCACGATCACCGATGCCTCCGGGCGCACATTGTCGGGCCAGACCACCGAGGCATTCTGGAATTCATTGTCGCACGCCAATCCGCTGTCCATCGGGCTAAACTGCGCGCTGGGCGGCGACTTGATGCGGCCTTATGTGGAAGAATTGTCGCGTGTGGCCTCGTGCTATGTGAGCGCGCACCCCAACGCCGGTTTGCCCAATCCGCTGTCGGAAACCGGCTATGACGAGACGCCCGACTACACCGCCAAGGTGATCAGAGAATTCGCCACCAGCGGTTTCCTCAATATCGCCGGCGGCTGTTGCGGCACCACGCCCGCGCACATCAAGGCGATCGCCGAGGCGCTCAAAGATGTGCCGCCGCGCCGCATTCCGGACATCGAACACAAGCTGCGCCTGTCCGGGCTGGAGCCGTTCAATATCGGCGATGACACGCTGTTCGTCAACGTCGGCGAGCGCACCAACGTCACGGGTTCGAAGATGTTCGCGCGGCTGATCCTGAACGGCGACTACGCCGAGGCGGTCAGCGTGGCGCGCCACCAGGTGGAGAACGGCGCGCAGATCATCGACATCAACATGGACGAGGCGATGCTGGATTCGCAGGCCGCGATGACAAAGTTCGTCAATCTGCTCGCCTCCGAGCCGGACATCTCGCGCGTGCCGCTGATGATCGACTCGTCGAAGTGGGACGTGATCGAGGCCGGGCTGAAATGCGTGCAGGGCAAGGCGGTGGTGAATTCCATCAGCCTCAAGGAAGGCGAAGCACCGTTCATCAAATATGCGCGGTTGGTCAAGCGCTATGGCGCGGCAGCGGTGGTGATGGCGTTCGACGAGCAGGGCCAGGCGGATACATTCAAACGTAAAACAGAAATCTGTAAACGCAGCTACGACATCCTGGTGAAGCAAGCCGGCTTCCTGCCGGAAGACATCATCTTCGATCCGAACATTTTCGCGATCGCGACCGGCATCGAGGAGCACAACAACTACGCGGTGGACTTCATCGAGGCCACTGCCTGGATAAAACAACATTTGCCTTACGCCAAGATCAGCGGCGGCGTGTCCAACGTGTCGTTCTCGTTCCGCGGCAACGATGCAGTGCGCGAGGCGATCCATACCGTGTTCCTGTACCACGCCATCAAAGCCGGCATGACCATGGGCATCGTCAACGCCGGGCAGCTCGGCGTGTACGAACAGATTCCGCAAGCATTGCGCGACGCGGTGGAAGACGTGGTGCTGAACCGCAATCCCGACGCGGGTGAGAAACTGGTGCAGATGGCCGAGACGGTGAAGACCGGCGCAAAGGCGCAAGTCGAAGATCTGGAATGGCGCAAGGGCACGGTGCAGGAGCGCCTCACTCATGCGCTGGTGCGCGGCATCACAACCAACATCGTCGAGGACACCGAGGAGGCGCGCCTGCAGGCGAAGTTCCCGGTGGAAGTGATCGAAGGCCCGCTGATGACCGGCATGAACGTGGTCGGCGACTTGTTCGGCGCCGGCAAGATGTTTTTGCCGCAAGTGGTGAAATCCGCGCGCGTAATGAAGCAGGCGGTGGCGCATCTGGTGCCTTACATCGAAGCGGAAAAATTGCGTTCCGGCGACAACAAGCCCAAGGGCAAGATCGTGATGGCGAC
>JADGRM010000065.1 GCA_017880945.1 Gallionella sp.
TGACCAAACAATTGGGAGCATCCGGAATCCAGTAATTCCAAAGTGTGTTAAATACGACCATAATTTTGCAGGTGCAGGAGCGGGCCATGCCCGCGACCAGGAAGTTCGCGGGCATGGCCCGCTCCTACAATTGGCGCTGCTTCTAATGCAAATTGGAATAAGAAAATCCGGGGTGCAGTTGTTTTTGCATCCCCGGCTTTGCCACAGCAAACAAATTCGAACCGCTAAGGTTTAGCCAAGCTGGATGGGCACGAACATCTTGTTGTTCCCCCTCAACACCAGCAGCGCCAGGCTCTTATCGTGTTTGGCCACAAGGGAACGCAGCTTTGCGACACTGCCCACCTTCTCGCCATTCACGGACAGGATCACATCGCCGGACTGGATGCCTGCCCGTGCTGCGGGACCATCATCGACGTTCTCCACCAGCAAGCCTTCGCCAACCTCGGCTTCCTTGCGCTCATCCGGTGAAAGAGGGCGCACCGCCAGGCCCAACCCGCCCTTTGTCACCCCGCCGGTTTTTTCCTCTGCGCTGGCGGTTTTCATTTCACCCACATCCACGGATACTTCCCTTACTTTGCCTGCGTGCCAGATTTCCACCTTGGCAGTTTTACCGGGAGTGATATCGGCGACCATGGATGGCAGATCCCCGGAACGGGCAACCTCCTTGCCATCGAATTTGAGGATCACATCGCCGGACTCGATACCGGCCTTTTCAGCCGGACTGTCCTTTTCGACCGCACTCACCAGCGCGCCTTCAGGTTTGGCCAGACCGAACGAATTGGCCAATTCCTGATTGACTTCCTGAATCGTGACACCGAGCCTTCCCCTGCTCACCTTGCCATGATCGAGCAGTTGCTTTTCCACCTTCATCGCCACATCGATAGGGATAGAAAATGAAAGGCCCTGATAGCCCCCGCTCTGGCTGTAAATCTGCGAGTTGATACCGATCACTTCCCCGTTCAGGTCGAACAGCGGGCCGCCCGAATTGCCGGGGTTGATTGCAACGTCAGTCTGCAGAAAAGGCACATAGTTTTCGTCAGGCAGGGAACGCGATTTTGCCGAAACGATCCCCGCCGTCACGCTGTTCTCGAAACCGAACGGCGAACCGATCGCCACTACCCATTCGCCCACGCGGACCTGTTGTGGATCGCCTATCCTGACAGCCGGCAAGCCACGGGCATCGATCTTCAGCACCGCAATGTCGGAAGGCTTGTCCAGACCGATGACTTTTGCCTTGAACTCCCTTTTGTCGGTGAGTTTTACGATCACTTCATCGGCACCCGCCACCACATGGGCATTGGTCAGGATCACACCATCGGGGCTGACGATAAAGCCCGATCCGAGGCCATGCGTGGGCATATTGCCTTGAGGCGCGGGTGCCTGGAAGCGACGGAAGAAATCATAGAGAGGATCGTTCGGATCCATTTGGGGCAATCCCGAAAACCGGGTCTTGACGGTACCCGAAACGCTGATATTGACCACTGACGGGCCTTGCTGGGCGGCGATCTTTTCGAAATCCGGCAGCGTGACGGTGGGCTTTTGCAATGTTTCGTTCGGCGTTGCGGTCGCAGCCGCAGTCATGTTCGTTGTAGCGCCGGCATCCACGACAGAAATGCCCCGATAGATATAGCCTCCCGCCATGGCCGCAGTGACCAGCAATACAAAGACACTGTACTTGGCAAACTTCGGTAAAGTTCTCGATTTCATTTTCCCCAACTCCTTTAGCAAATAGATCATGTCCGTATTCATCGCAAGAATAAATTTCATGCGTAAGGATAACTGCTAAGGCTGAATTTGTTACTTATAACGGGAAAAAGTTCGGAAAAAATTGCAACCAATTGTTACCCGGACGCGATAGCGCTCTTTGCCATCGCTACCGCACACCCCATTAACTGCGAACCAGATTATCCAGTGCGATGCCTGCAAACACCGCCGCGCCCAACCAGTTGTTGTGCAGGAATGCTTTAAAGCATGACTCGCGCTGGCGATGTTTGATCAGGCTGTAGTGGTATAGCGCAATGCCCGCAGCAAGTAACAGCCCGGCGTAATAAACCCATCCCGAGCTGATCATTTGACCAACCGTTGCGAGCAAGGCCAGCGTAATGGCGTAGCAGGCCATCACCGCAGCCACATCGTATTTGCCGAACAACAATGCCGCGGAGTGGATGCCGAGATGGATGTCATCGTCCCTGTCCACCATCGCGTATTCGGTGTCATAGGCGATCGCCCAGAACACATTGGCGATCAGCAACAGCCACGCCACCAGCGGCACGCTGCCTTGTTGCGCGGCGAATGCCATCGGGATACCGAAGCCGAACGCGATACCGAGATAGGCTTGCGGAATGGCAAGGAAACGTTTGGTGAACGGATAGCTGGCGGCGAGGAATACAGCCGGAATTGAAAGCAGCAGCGTCAGCATATTGAGCGGCAGTATCAACAGCAGGGAGATCAGCGCGAGGATCGCCGCCAGCCACAATGCCTCGCCGGGTGCGATGCGTCCGCTGGTGACGGGACGCTCCTGGGTACGTTTGACGTGCTTGTCGAAATCGCGGTCCGCATAATCGTTGACCGCGCATCCGGCGGAACGCATCAGCACCGTTCCGAGCGCGAAGATCAGCACGATGTGCCAGGCCGGATGCCCGGAGCCTGCGATCCACACACCCCATAACGTCGGCCACAGCAGCAGCAGGATGCCGATGGGACGGTTCAAGCGGGTGAGCTGGGTATATAACGCGAGGCGTTCAGTAAGGTGCATGGATAGATTGAAGTCCAGAAATGCTCGCGGTTCGGCAGACCAAATCGGGCTTGTCAGCCATCCTCTCCTCCATGGCTCTTATCGTTTCCCGGAGTTACCCATGTCGTTCATGCCGGGTATCTTCTGCAACTCTTTGGTGAATTCCTTCAGGTGTTCTTTGGAATTGATGGCGGAGGATACCGAGCTGCAGTAAACCAGACCTGACAATGCCGCGATGATGCCGAATATCAGCAAGGCAGGATTGATCGATATTTTGTGCACCTCCCTGGTCGCAATAACCATCAGGTAGAGCCACCAGGCGATGCCCAGCAAACCCAGGTAGGGCACGAAGCTGAGCAGGATCGTGATCGGCATCAATACATGCATATACGCCAGGCAACGATAACTGGTCTCATAGCTTTCGTTGGAGCCCGTGAAAGTCCAGATCGCAAAACAGATGGCCGCCACAAAGAAACTCAGGATGGCCGCGATCACTGGCACGATGATCAGCCAGATGGCCAGCATGCCCAAATCATGGACTCCTGCACCACGGGTCAGGAACGATTCGATCGTGCTCAACACCACGCCGAGCAATGCGGTCATCACGACATAAAGCAGCGGATCGAGCAACCCGCCGGACTTGGGCATGGTTTTGAAAAAGTCGACGGGTTTTGCGATCAGTTGGATTGCGAGGTCTATCAATCCCTTGATGTAGGTTTGCACGGTGACTTTGCTTTCATTCATGGTTCTCTCCTGGCGCGCTTCGTCAGTCGTCCATTGGGTATCGGAACATTACAAACTTTAGGCCATGCCCATATAACATCCTTGCTGCAAACCCCATCAGTGCTGATCGCGAACAAGGGCGTTAGCCCCGCCCGCCTGATGCAAGGCAACGATTTAAGTATACTAAAAATCAATCCGGGTTAGGCCAAGTACAGACGTGCCGACCCTCAGACAGACAAAAAACCGGAATCTGACCAGTTACAGAATGATACTGGACATCAGCCATCGCCGGGTTGGCGAGATTTAATCGGGTATTGGTAATCCGTCGAGGGGTGCGTTCATGCGCAAAGGATGAGGCCGGTTTGTAACACCCGGACAGTCAGAATCTGCCACCATTTCGACTTGTTATTGGCGCACCATTATGGGCTCGGCTGGAACTCTTTTTTTATTGCCAAAGCGTATTCCGGCTTGCGTATATATTCTGCTGGAAAGCACCACGATCTAATTCCGACTTAGCCCGGCGCCCAATGGGGCTGGAGATTGCAGAAAATCTATGGCTTCCAATGGCCAGGTGCCTTTAGCCAATTGTAATAATTTATTGAAAGTCCCTGTCTTGTGAACAACCAGATCCATTCTGGCAAGTTGACTGAATCGCGCTGATTCCAAATGCAGTAACCTTGCCTGGTCGTGTCTGACAAGCAGATGATAATTTCCCTTGATCTGCAAAAGTGATTCGGCAGTGCCAATCGCATAGCAGGGTGCTTCGCTATACAGAGCCAACTCTCTTGCCACTTCGGGCATTTGATAGACGTAGACCGGCATCCCGGATTGCTTGCCAAATATTTTGGCAGCATTATGAGCCACACTGTAGTGCATAAAAGTTAACGCAGTCATTAACGACAAAAATACATAAAGCAGGTTGATTGCCGCAACAGAGTAAAAGATAGTCCTGAAGTTAAATGACTCCGCTCTTGTCGTGTAGAAGTAATACGCCAAGCCGATCAAAATCACGGCTATTGCCGCCAACAGTGTGAAGTTCATCACATAGATACTCAGCGCAATCGCCAGCAAGGCGAGCAGGCATATCAAGCCCATCTGTGAAATAAACAGGGGGCGACTGATGCCAGAAGCAATCAAGAATCGCGCGCAGAGTATCGCTGCAAACGGCAAGATGATGTCTATGTAGTAATCAAATTGGAACTGGGTGGCGCTGAACATTAAAAATGTGAAACTAAATGCGCCGCACAAGAAAACAAATGCGCCGCGTTCATTTGCATCAGCTTTACCAAATGCCTTGAGTTGAGCATAGACAGCCGCGAAAAAAACCGTAGTCCAGGGTAAAAATGCCCACAAAAACACCAGCACAAAGTAAAGAGGATGGCCATTGTGGTTCTGTATCGGTCCGGTATTAAAAAAGCGCCCGAACTGACTATCCCAAAAAAAGAATTTGAAGCTGGAAATCGGCTGTTCCAGCTCTGAACCTCCCGCGTGCTGATTGAATTGCAAGTGCAGTGCGATAAGTTCTGGCGCGACAAACAGCAAAGACAAAACCAGCGCTGCCAGCCACTTGATGCTGAATAACTTTGACCATTGCTTTTGATACAGCCATAAACACACCAAGCCGCTGGTAATCGTGAATAGCGTAAAAATTCCCTTGGTCATGATGGCCATGGCAGTGAATAGCGCTCCCAACACCAGAAATTTGATGCGGGATTGCGCGTCATAGCGCAGCCAGTAATAGCAGGCCGGCATGATTTGCCCAATCAAATAAGTTTCAGCCTTGACTTCGATGCTCGCATCCATCAGGTTGAAAATGGATACATATATCAATACAGCCAGCACTGCCGTCTGCTTGCCATAAAGCAACCTGGCCAAACGATAGGTGTAATACGCGCCGATGAGATGAAAAATAAAGCCCGGCAAGATGTAAGTAAACGCGCTGACTCCGCCCAACTTGAAGAATAGTGCCGTGATCCAAAACGGCAGGTGAGGTTTGTCCAGCCAATCATGGCCATCCAGCACCAGGCTGGCCCAGTCATGGCTCAGGACAATATGTTTTGCGAGTGTCGCGTAGACAATGGCATCGCCGCCATTGATGACAGGAGAAAACATCGCTGCGGCATTGATTAACACCGTGATCAAGGCTGCCCATTGGAGATGCTTTTGATAATTCATATTGATCAAAAGGTAACTGAATTGAAGGATAAGTACTGCTCGTTACCGATGATAACCACCATGGTGTGCTTGCAGAACTGCTTCCTCACCTTCGTCTTACCGGGTTTCGCGGGAACCTGTCCGCAACTATTGCCGCCGCCCAACCAGTCGAATATTAATCAAGCGGAACAAAACCTTTACAGTGCCCAGCATAAAAATAAGCACGATGTGCCTTGCCGGATGTCTCGCGCCGACGATCCACACATCCCGCAGCATCGGCTTACGAAATTTAAAAGGAGGTTTTACTCATCCACGGTCTTGACCGTGCATCAGGTTGAGCTGTTTGGCGATGATGTCGTGATTCAGCCAGAGCACCGGCGCGGCAGGACGGGATGTCTCATGGAACATCAGCGGCCCGGTTCCCTCCAGCACCAGAGAACTCAACAGGCCGGTAACCAGTTCTTTGCGGTCTTTGTGCATCTGCGTGATTTCTTCCGATGTGCCTATCATTATCTCTGCCAGCGCCGCCGAGTTGTCCATCGGCCAGGCTGCGAAATTGCGGAACCCTTTCATCACGCTGCTTCCATTGTAGTCATCGATCTTTTGCAACAGTTTCTCGAGCGAGGTGCCTTCCTGCAATAACGCACTACAGGCTTGCCACTGTGCTTCTGCCCAGGCGCCGCCATTTTCCTTCTTCAATGCCTTGAGCAGAGCGAACAGGGAGAGTTCGACGCCGACGAAGATGTCGGAAGAGTTGGTGCGTATCTCCGGGCAGTTGTAAACCGTGGCCTTGATGCCCTTCGCCCAGGCTGCTTCGGCAACGCGTTCCAGGCGCATCTTGGCCGGGCCTTGGGAATAGTTGGTGTAAGTCTGCCATTCATAATTGCTGTTGATCAGGATCTCGGTGCCGTGGTAGCCGTAGGCGGTGTAGCGCACCTGGCCGCCGGTCTTTTCGATCCGTGCGCGTATCGCCGCGCTGCCGTCGATCAGATATTGAAACGTATTCGCGGTAACCTCGTCGAAATTCATCAGGATCAGCTTGCCGAGGTCGCTGTCAAACAGCGAGCGCGAGGGCAGGAAGCGCTCACCCCGACCCTTGTAGATGCGGTTCGCGATGGCAAGAAACACCTTCACCTTGGGAATGCCGCCCGCCATGGTATGGGCGAAAAAGACGTTGCGGCCGTCAGGGATCATGCCATCCAGCTCGGCCATCACTTTGGCCACGGAATCCTTGAAACGTTTTACGCCCACCTCGCGGCATTTCTCGATGTGCTTCCAATCGAGCTTGTCGTCCTGCCAGCTCTTGAGCGTCATGTCGGCCAGCAGATCGGTCGGGGTGGGCTCGCCCGCAGGGGCATCCAGATCGAATCCTGCCATCAGCGGCACGTTGATGATGCGGCCGCCCAGATTGGACTCGGCCACAGCCAGCTCCTCCCCGGTCAGCGGGCGCAAGGCGTTGTTCTCGTCGCGGCGGCCAACGGTGATGCCGATGATCGTCATGCCCGCCTTGCGCGCCTCGTTGATCAGGCCGTTGGCGTAACCGCGGCCGAACAGCTCGCCGAACAGCACAAAGACATCGCCTTTGCGAAAAATATTGGTCTGCGGAATGTCACGTAATGGAACGGGTGCGATCATGAAAATTGACTCCTGTCTGGCGAATTGTGCAATTGTAATTTGAATTGCCGGTCGCATCCTAAAAAACTTGGGGATATGAGGGATCCCACTAAACTCTCGCAGGGATTTTCAGCAGCAATATTCCCGGCAAAAATACTTCCGTGACCAGCAGCGGCGCATCGTGCAGATAGAACAGCGAACGGCGCGCCCACAACCTGTGAGGCGGATCGCTCAATACACTAGCGGCACGTTGATACAACCGATGTGTGTTGCGCAATGCCTGGTAATGCAGCGGCTTGCGCTCTACCAGCGGATGCGCGAACAACAATGCGCCGAGCGGATTGCTGCCCAGCGTGCGCACGGCCGACCATGCGCCGCGCAGATGCTCGCGGGCGAGCGCGCTGTGCGCGAACACCATCGGCTGATCGTCGGCATACAGGAACACTTCGCGCGACCAGGCGAGTTGCCGCGGCGCGACACTCAGTAGCGCCGTCTCGTCCAGCGCGATGCGTGCCAGGCCGCTGCGCACGCCGCGCACCGCGAAGTTCGTGCAGCGTTGCTGGATGCGTTGTGTCAGGGAACCAGGGTCGCGCAGCCAGGGAGCAAGGTCGGCTCCGCAGCCCAGCGCGGCACCGCGCCAGAATTTGTCTGGGGCGTGGTCAGACATGCAGGTAGTCATGTTTGTTGGCCATCCAGCGTTGCAGATGCGCCCGCGCCGCGTCGGGAAAATCGCGCAGCAATTCATCGGCGACTTGCCGCGCGTGATTCAACAGGTCTTCATCCGCGCTGATGTCGGCGAAGCGCAGCATCGCGACGCCGCTCTGCCGCGCGCCGAGCAGTTCGCCGGGGCCGCGCAATTGCAAATCATGCTGGGCGATCGCGAAACCATCGGTGCTCTCGAAGATGATCTTCAGCCGCGCCCGCGCCAGCTCTGAGAGCGGTTGCTGATACAGCAGAATGCACAGGCTTTGCGCCGCGCCGCGCCCCACCCTGCCGCGCAGTTGGTGCAGTTGCGCCAGCCCCATGCGCTCGGCGTGGTCGATCACCATCAGGCTTGCGTTCGGCACATCCACACCGACTTCGATTACCGTGGTGGCGACCAGCAGTTGCAACTCGCCCGCCTTGAACGCGGCCATCACGCGCGCCTTCTCGGCATTGTCCAGCTTGCCGTGCACCAGCCCGACGCGCAGCTCGGGAAAAGTTTCGCTGAGCAACTGATAGGTTTCCAGCGCGGTTTGCAGTTGCAGCGTTTCCGATTCATCGATCAGCGGGCACACCCAATAGGCCTGATGTCCTGCCATGCAGGCGGCGCGCACTCTGGCTATCACCTCGTCGCGGCGTTCATCGCTGACCAGCTTGGTGATCACCGGTGTGCGCCCGGGCGGCAGCTCGTCGATCACCGACACATCCAGGTCGGCGTAGTAACTCATCGCCAAAGTGCGTGGTATCGGTGTGGCGCTCATCATCAGTTGGTGCGGCTCATTCGAATTCGATTTCACCGGTACATCTGTGTTCGAATTCTTGCCTTTGTTGCGCAGAGCAAGACGTTGCTGCACGCCAAACTTGTGCTGCTCGTCGACGATCGCCAGGCCGAGTTTGTGAAAGCTGATCTGCTCCTGGAACAGCGCGTGCGTGCCGATCGCGAGCAGCGTCGCGCCGGACGCGATATGTTCGGCGGCGAGTTGCTTGTCCTTTTTCTTCAGGCTGCCGGACAGCCACACCGGCGCGAGGCCGAGCGGTTCCAGCCAGTCGCGCAGCTTGAGGTAATGCTGCTCGGCAAGGATCTCGGTGGGCGCCATCAGCGCGACCTGGTAGCCGTTCTCGATCGCCTGCAACGCGGCCAGCGCCGCGACGATGGTCTTGCCGCTGCCGACATCGCCGAGCAGCAGGCGCTGCATCGGGTGCGGCTGCGCGAGGTCGCGGCTGATCTCGGCGAAGGTGCGCTGTTGAGCCTTGGTCAGCGCGAACGGCAGGTCTTTGATCAGGCGGACGGTGAGTTTTCCGTGCGCTGCCAGCTTGGGCGCGATGCGCTGGCTGCGTTCGCGGTGATGCACGCGCATCGACAGCTGTTGAGCCAGCAGCTCGTCGAACTTGATGCGCCGCCAGGCGGCGTGGCTGCGCTCTTCCAGCGCGCTGGCGGCAATGTCCGGCGACGGGTTGTGCAGCAGCCGGATGCTGTCGGCGAAGCCGGCCAGTTTCAATTTTTGCAGCAGCGCCTCCGGCAAGGTGTCGGGCAGCGGCAGCGTCTCCAGCGCGTTGATGATCAGCTTGCGCAATATGGGTTGCGCCAGCCCCGCCGTGGTCGGGTAGACCGGCGTAAGGCTTTGTTGCAGCGGCGTGTCGTCATCCACCGCGCGGCATTTCGGATGCACCATCTCCGGCCCGTAATGGCCCATGCGCACCTCGCCGATCGCGCGGATCTGTTTGCCGACCGCGAGTTGCTTCTGCTGGCTGGGGTAGAAATTCAAAAAGCGCAGATACAGCTCGCCGCCGTTGTCCTCCA
>JADGRM010000066.1 GCA_017880945.1 Gallionella sp.
CAGGCTGCCTACATCGCTGACGCTATCTTTTTCTTCGCAGTCAATGCCATGTTTTGGGCGGTCTTTTTTACATTCTTCGCAGTCGAGGCCACACTTTTGGCGGCCACCCCTACTTTTTTCTTCGCAGTCGAGACCATTTGTTTGGCGTTCTTTTCTAGATTCTTCTCAGCTGAGGCCACATTTTTGGCGGCCTTACCTATATTACGGCCGGCATTTTTTACGCCTGTCTCGATTTTTTTCAATATCCCCATGATGTTCTCCTTTAGATAGTGATTGCTGCCTGACAGTGATTCAACAGACCTACCGGTTTTTACAATTGAGAATCGCAAAATACTTGTTGCAGAATGCGCCTTTCCAGTCCCGTGGTCAATATGCTAAACGGTCTGACTATTTGAAGATTGGCTGGATATAAATGTAACCCGACCTACAACTTCTTAACAGCAGACATTACTCAGTTCTCCCTGGCACCTCTCCCTGGTACCGTCTATTGCGGAGCTGGTCAAATCGACAAATTCAGGACGCAAATATTCTTTCGAGAAAATAAATGCGCCTTTGTGCGGCATCGCACAGAGGCGTATTGCGAGAACGCTTAACTTGGCATTGCTGAACAGTGTTCCGAACGATTGGCAACTCGAACCGAAAGGAGCTTCACAATGAAAAGGTCTTTTAAGTTTTCGGTAGCAATGCTTTTAATACTGACGACCCTGCTATCAGGCTGTATTTTCCCGGGTGAATGGTGGGGCCCTGACGGTCATCATGGCGGCGAACACGGAGATCGTGGCGGTGATCGTGGCGGCGGACATGGAGATCGTTGATAGCGCGAAAAGTTCTGATATAACAAGCATACTGATACGTGTTTAACCATCAGCCCCGAATACCGGAATGTGCTGCGGAATCGGCGGGAAATACCTAAAACCTGCAATGTGCCGGAAGGTGTTATTGTTTTTTTGATAAGGGCTGCAAAGAACATCGCCTGTGTTCATTGTTTTCTTGTGGTGAGATAATCGCGCACCCCAAGCACAGCCACTGATGAAAAACTACCTACAGAAAGCATTCAGCACATACAGTCGCTTTCCAAGCTGGGCGATGCTTTCCGGCATCGCAGGGATGGCGGGCATTATTGCCATTTTGGTGTTTAGTCTCGCCAGCGATTATCAGAGCGATAGCCAACAAGCCCGAGTTGCTGCGGAAAATATCACCCAGGTACTGGAAGAGCACGCGTTATCGATTTTCAACCTGACCGACTTGCTGTTGCGAGAGGTGGAAAGGAACGTGCGCCCGGAGGATATGAAGCTTGCTCACGGAGCAGGCAGCTCACGCAAGCAATATCTTGGTGCATTGTTGAAATCCCAGGTTGATAGCGTGCCGGAAGTGGGTGTTATCCATGTGGCCGATGCCAGAGGGAATTTCATTTACAGTTCGCTCGACCCGATTCCGGGCATCAATATCTCCGACCGCGACTATTTTAAACGGCAAATGGCCGCAACAGCCGCAACACCAGAGCCTGTGATTTCCCCTCCGCTCATCTCGCGCACCACCGGAAAATGGACGATTATTCTGAGTCGGCGGCTGAATTTTGAAGATGGCAGCTTCGCGGGCATCGTCCTCGTTATCTTGAACCTGGAGTACTTCCAGCAGTTTTACCATACCCTTAATCTTGGCGCCCATGGCCTGGTGGCGCTATACAACAATGATCTTCGCCTTGCTGCCCGCTATCCGCCGAGTGAAAAAGATACGGGCAAAATAATCAACCTTCAAGCCCAAATATATTTGGAGAAAGGAATAACACATGGTGTCTACAACGCCAAATCGGCAGTGGATGGCATCGAGCGTCTGTTCGCCTTTCGCAAGGTAGGGAATCTTCCATTTATTGTGTTTGCCGGTATCTCCGGGGATGATTATCTCGCCGAGTGGCGCTGGCATATTTGGCAATACAGCTTTACAGCAACGATATTCAGCTTGCTGATAATAGGTTTCATATTGCTGCAGAAAAGGGCAGAGGTTGCTCTTCGCAAGAGCGACAACAAGAACAAGGCAGCCGAGGAGGAAATCAAGAATCTGGCGTTCTACGATCCCCTCACTCAATTGCCCAACCGGCGGCTTCTGCTGGACCGGCTTAAGCAGGCGTGGGCTTCAAATGCCCGTAACGGTCGGGAAGGTGCGCTGTTGTTCATTGACCTGGACAATTTCAAATCTCTCAATGACACCCTCGGTCATCACATCGGGGACTTGCTGCTGCAACAGGTTGCCAAACGGCTGGTTGCCTGTGTCCGAAAAACCGACACCGTTGCACGCCTGGGTGGCGATGAATTCGTGGTGATGCTCGAAGACCTGAGCGAACAAGACCTTGAGGCAGCTGCACGAACTGAAGCAATCGGTAATAAAATTCTTGCTGCCCTCGACCAACCCTACCAGCTTTCCACACATATTTATCATTGCACAGCCAGCATAGGTGCCACCCTGTTTAACGACAAGCAACAGTCGTCAGATGAGCTGATGAAACAAGCCGACATCGCCATGTACCAGGCCAAGAAAGCCGGCCGCAACACCCTGCGTTTCTTCTACCCGAAAATGCAGGAAATTATCTCTGCCCGTGTCTTGTTGGGGAACGAATTGCGCAGGGCACTTGAGAGCCGGCAATTCCAGTTGTATTACCAGATCCAGGTGAACAGTTCGCACCATCCAATCGGCGCCGAGGCATTGATCCGCTGGATACACCCTGAATATGGTCTGGTATCGCCCGCTCAGTTCATTCCACTGGCGGAGGAAACTGAATTGATACTGTCCATCGGGAAGTGGGTGCTCGAAACGGCCTGCGCCCAGGTCAAGGCATGGCAGAAAGATTCGCTAACACGGGATCTCGTGTTGGCGGTCAATGTGAGCGCCAAGCAATTCCGCCAGGCTGATTTTGTGGATCAAGTGAAAACCGCGGTGCAACACCATGCCATCAACCCCAAGCTGCTCAAGCTGGAGTTGACCGAAGGCATGTTGCTGGAGAACATCGAAGACACCATTGCAACCATGAATGCATTGAACGCAATTGGTGTCCAGTTCTCATTGGACGACTTCGGCACCGGTTATTCATCCCTGCAATACCTCAAACGGTTGCCTCTCGATCAGCTCAAGATCGACCAGTCGTTCGTGCGTGATATAGCCACCGATGCCAGCGATAAAGCGATTGTGGTCACCATCATTGCCATTGCACGAAGCCTGGGCCTGGAAGTCATTGCCGAAGGAGTGGAGACGGAAGAGCAACGGCAATTCCTTATAAACAACGGCTGCATTCACTACCAGGGATATCTGTTCAGCAAACCGGTACCAATAGAACAGTTTGAGGCGTTATTGAAGCAGGGCTGATCGCTGTTGATGTTGTGGCGGTTGATGATCGGCTGCTTCAGTGAAGATCGACCGTCTGCAATGTGCCATTTGCAGACCAATAACTTGATATTCCATTTGATTCACTGCACGATGTGGCCGTAGAAATATTTTTTCCACAGTTTCGTTAGGGTTGCCATCAAATACTGGGCACGAAAGCTGATCTCCGAGAAGGCACTGGCTACGTTAGCGTTGCGCCTGTTCGGGTTCGCCAGGATTCCGATGATGCTTTACGTCAAACCCTCAGTCATGGAGATTTCGAACGAACGGGTGGTGGTCAGAATTCCTTTGCAGCGAAGAACCAGGAACCATATCGGATCGATGTACTTTGGTGCGCTCAGCGTTGGCGCGGACTGTGCTGTCGGGACGCTGGCCATGCATCTGATAAAACAACAGACCGAACACGTTACCCTGATCTTCAGGAACTTCCACGCGGAGTTTCACCGGCGAGCCGAAGGCGACGTGGATTTTTGCTGCAGTCAGGGACGTGAAATCTCGAATATTGTCGCCCAGGCAGCGGCATCAGATGAGAGAGTCGAAATGATGGTTGATGTCATTGCGACTGTCCCGGATCAGAGCGACGATCCGGTAGCCACATTCAAGTTAACTCTTTCCATGAAGAGGCAGCCATAGCCGTACTGGACTGTAAATTAAAGGGTCGTGTTCGAATTACATTTCTGCTTCCATCAAGTGATCGCCACCCATCCTGCGGTGGCGGAATACCCGGTCATCGCGCAACGACGATCTCAAGGGCCAAGTGCCGCTGGCGGCGCACAAGTCCGGCGTGACCCCCTTAGTTACAAAAAATTGAATTTATTCAAAGTGACTGCTTTCTGGTATACATAAATATCGGTAGCTGTTTACGGACTTAATCAAGGAATGGTCGGTCATGTCGCTTAAAAAGGTGGATGTATTGCTGGTGGGTGCGGGTGTAATGAGTGCCACACTGGGCAAGTTGTTGGCGCAATTGGACCCTTCATTGAAGATCATGATGGTCGAGCGCTTGAGCAAGGTGGCTCACGAAAGTTCTCACGAACTGAATAATGCCGGAACGGGCCATGCCGGATATTGCGAGCTGAATTACACCCCGCAACAACCGGACGGGAGTGTCGAGATCGACCGTGCGCTGGCCATTAACACGGCGTATGAAGTGTCGCTGCAATTCTGGTCCTATCTGGTCGAAAATGGAGTTTTGCCAGCATCCGAAAAATTCATCAATCCGATCTTTCACCAGAGTTTTGTCTGGGGTGAGCAAAATGTGGCTTTTCTGCGTAAACGGTATGAGGCTTTGCGCACCCATCATTTGTTCGAGGAGATGGAGTACAGCGAAGATCACGCGGTATTGCGCAAATGGATGCCGCTGGTGATGGAGCATCGCGACCCCGGACAAGCTGTCGCAGCCACACAGGTCAAGCACGGTACAGACGTTGATTTCGGGGTTTTGACGCGCAAGCTGGTCAAGGCGATGACCAAACATTCCACCTTTGATCTCAAG
Source organism: Gallionella sp. (assembly GCA_017880945.1). GTDB lineage: Bacteria > Pseudomonadota > Gammaproteobacteria > Burkholderiales > Gallionellaceae > Gallionella. The sequence goes on from JADGRM010000066.1 coordinate 4,871, forward strand.
CTTGGCCACACCATTACCGGCTTGAAACAATACCCGGATGGCCGATGGCATGTGCGGGTCAGGGATAATCATACCAACCACAGCAAGACCATTGATGCAGGTTTCGTATTTCTCGGCGCAGGCGGGGGTGCGCTGCCGCTGCTGCAGAAATCCGGTATCCCCGAAGGCCGGGGTTATGGCGGATTCCCTGTGAGCGGGCAATGGTTGATCTGCAAAAATCCGGATGTTGTGAAGCGTCATACCAGCAAAGTTTACGGCAAAGCGCCGACAGGTGCGCCTCCGATGTCGGTGCCGCATCTGGACATGCGTATCATCGATGGACAACCGGCTTTGCTGTTCGGGCCATTCGCCAGCATTACCACCAAATTCCTGAAAGAAGGCTCGGTGCTGGATCTGTTTTCCTCGATCAAATCGAATAACCTCAAGCCCATGCTCGCGGTGGCACGGGACAACCTTGAATTGACCCGTTATCTCATCACCGAGGCATTCAGGTCCCACAAGGACCGCGTGGCAAGTTTGCAGGAGTTTTACGCGGGGGCAAAACAGGCTGATTGGGAACTGGCTTCGGCCGGGCTGCGCGTGCAGATCATCAAAGGGTGCGACATCAATGGCGGCAGGCTGGAATTCGGCACCGAGATCGTTACCGCCAAAGACGGCACACTCGCAGCACTGTTAGGCGCATCTCCGGGTGCGTCGACTTCGGTGCAGGCGATGATCGAAGTGATCGAGCGATGCTTCAAGTCGCGGGTAAAGAGTGCCGATTGGCAGCATAAATTAAAACTGATGATTCCCTCCTACGGCGAATCGCTGGACGAGAACGAGGCCTTGCTGCATGCCGTGCGTGAAAGAACGCTCGCCACTTTGGGACTGGAGCACAGGGAGGGTAAAACCGGCAGAGTGGCAAAGAAGTAATTAAAGGGGCAACTTAAAAAGTTCAGCTTCGAATTATTTTTCTGCTTCTCAAATATTTCGGCCCTGCAGCCAAATGCGGGTTATTCAGAATCTCCTTGGGTGCGTTAGCGCACAGTCGGGCGAACAGAATATACGTATCGTTCTTTTTACAAGGACAACTACGTGGAGATCACCATGCATCCGCAACGCAGCTCAAACCTGTTTGACTCTATCGCACCAAATATGATCTGGCCGCGCAGGATGCAGCCCGATCGAGCCCGGCATTTTCTTAAGCAAGCATTGCTCGCCGCGTTTTTCGGCGTTGCGGGTGCGGTGCCTGTGATGGCCTCTCCGCTACAGCTGCCCGCGATTATCGAGCCAGCCAGCCAAGAGCATCACGTCGGCAAGGTGATCTTTGTTGAACTGGTGACGCCGGATCTCGCCGCCGCAAAGCAATTCTATGCGGGATTGTTTGGCTGGACATTTCGCGATATCCAGGCCGGTGGGATTGAGTACGCCGAGGCATCTCTCGACGGTCGTCCTGTCGCGGGACTGATGCACAAGGATTTACCGTCGGACAAACATCGGCAGCCGGCGTGGCTGAACTTCATCGCCGTGAAAGATGTCGACGCGGCAAAAACGATTGCGTTACAACATGGCGCGAAGGTGCTGTTTGAACCGCATAGTTTCCCAAACCGTGGACGGGAAGCAGTCTTCGCGGATCCGCAAGGGGCCGTTTTTGCGGTCCTCGATTCAAGTAGTGGCGACCCGCCCGACGTCCTGGCGGCATCCGGGGAATGGATTTGGAGCTCGTTGATCACGACTGATCCCGACAGCGATGCCGCTTTTTACCAGGCGCTATTCGACTACGAAGTCTACGAATTGCCTGCTGACGAAGGCGCACAACATTTCATGCTCGCATCCGACAACTATGCTCGCGCAAGCGTGAATTCGCTGCCTGCGAACAGGCCCGACGCCCATTCCCACTGGCTCAATTTTGTACACGTCAAAGACACGGTCATGATGGCGGAGAAGGTCGTGGCGCTCGGTGGCCGCGTGCTGGTCGAGCCGCGAGTTGATCGCCATGGCGGCAAGGTCGCAGTCGTCGCCGATCCGACGGGGGCACCTTTCGGCCTGCTTGAATGGTCGGACACTGAGAACAAAGAGGTGACCAAATGAATACCTTACTCGTACGCTGGTCAGCGATCGCTTTAGTACTCGGTTTGTTCACGGTCCTGTCGTCCGGCTGTGTTGTACCTGGTGATGGATACGGATACGACAACGGCGCGACAGTCGGTATCGGGTTGGGTTACTACGAGCCCTACGGCTCCTACTACGGTGGATGGGGGCCTGACTACCGTGTGGGGCCGGTTTACGGAGATCATTATCGTCCACGCTATGATGCTGGTCGCCAATTTCCGCATGCTTACAAAGCGGCGCCCATATCCCGCCCGGCGCCGTCTATTCCGTCACGTCGGCGTACTGGCGACTTGCAAAGGCATCCATGGCAATAGAGGTGCTCGTCATGCTCGTAACGTGGGGCAATAATTGGGTGGCTGATGGGTTCGAACCCACGGCAGCCGGGATCACAATCAGATTGCCAAGTCGTTGTAATATTTTGAATTACAACAAGACGTACTCGTAAAGGTGTCTGATAAAATCCAAAAGCTGCGCCGCTGAAACACTGGGCCTATGTGAGTGTATTAAACAGTCAAAAGATTATTTCCGGCCCGTCTGGTCCACGGGCGTTACCGGCCAATTCTGAATTTGTTGCCAAGCCTGCTGTACAACGGGCGGCAGCTCGTCCATGTGCTTCAGGAAAAGCGCAAGCGTCCAGATCTGACGGTCGCTGAGGGAGTACCCGAACGAAGGCATGCTCGTCAAACGGATACCGTGCTTGATCTTCCAGAACGAAACACCTTCCGGATCGTCCTCAACCCCATCGGTCGCCAATTGCGGTGGCTTTTGATAAAGACCTTTCGCTATCGGTGAGGGCGAAGCAGTCCCCTTCGCGGAACCATGGCAAACCGCGCAGTTCTGCGCGTAAAGATGAACTCCATCAAGCAGATTCTGCTCGGACAGTTCCACCGGATTTTGCTCCTTTGGGGCGTCGCGTTGCAGTGTCGCATCCAGCGAAGTACGGGCCATCCAGGTTTCCAGCCGACCGGGTTTTGCATCAGCATTAGCTGGAATCAGGCCGCTTTGCACCAGAGAGTAAGCGCCGATCAGGGCAACGGCCAGCGTTAATGCGACTCCCGAAATCACACCTTTCAACATCACACCTCCTTATTCAGCAAGAATTAATGGGACCAGGTTGAGCTGGCCCCTTTGATTGCATCTGGTGCCTGAGTTCCAGCACAACGATGCGGTTTTATTCTTTGCCGCCTGCGACCTCTGTGGCTTCTCCGGCGGGCTCCAATTGTTCTTCCGGCTCGCTGCGTTCATCCAGTGCGGCAAGGACCATATCCGGATTCATAGACTGCTGTAGTACTGCCGCCTCGGGATCATGGCGGTTTTTGACATTGGGCAAATCACGCCTCAACTCTTCCATCAGGTCGATAAGCTTGGCGACCTTCTGCTCGGTTAATAGCGTCACTTTCAGGTCCAGATGCTCACGCTGTTCCGCGAGCTTGGCGAGCCGGTTCTGTTTGGACAGAACCACGGTCGTGGTCAACAACGCGCCCAGACCGACAATCCCTTGAAGCCAGAAATACGGCGCCGGGTCGAATTCGGCCATGCCATACTGGCGCAATAGGGTGTCGGCGAGCATCCAGACCGCAACAAAGAGCAGAATGATGCCAAGAAAAACCGGCTGTCCGACATAACGGCTGATGCGTTCCAGGATACGTTGCGAGCGGCTGATCTTTTGATTTTCACGCGTGTAGAACTCCAGAACGGCCTCGATATTTTGGCTGATCTGGTTATGTTCGGATTCGGCTGGTGTGTCACGAGGGTCCGGAGGCGATGCCGGCGGAATGGCAGGTTTGGCTTTCATCCGGGCATGTTACTCCTCTCTTAACGAAATGTTATGAACTGGCTTTTTTTCTCGCTGACTTTGGCGACAAATCTTTCTTTATTGATGATGAACCGCTCATGAAGCCCTTTGGAAATTAAATCTATTCCATCATGAGCCTCTGTGGCGAATACCAGTTTTCTGCCCTGGAGATCAAAGATCATCGAGGAAGCGCGCTCCCGATTTCTCCGTTTCATCCGCACAGCATCAATGTTTCCACCAGTCTGCAATGATGCTCCCCACCGCGGGACTCACCATGTAGCCATATGAGCGATGGCAATTCAGGCCTGCATCGCTGCGGAAGAAGTTGTAGATTCCATGGCAATGATCTTCGATAGACTCGACTAAACCCAGTTCCAGCATCGGGTGGAAACTCTCGCTGAAATTTTGATTCAGCGCAGTAACATCGCCCTCGGCTGACAAATTCATCCAGTGGCGGATCAGGTCAGGATATTTTTTTTCGCCTTGGCCATTGATGCCCAGCAGGCGCCGTTGCACGTAATGCAAGCCCATGGGGCTGCCGAGAGTCAAAAAGTCTACTTTCCCTGTTATCCCTTCCTGGCGTGAAAGCTCCCACAATGTATCGTATGCAATGACAGAACCGAGACTGTGCCCGATCAGCAGCACATTATCCTGTTTCTCGAGCATGGGGCGCAGCGTCTGCTTTAACAGATCACGAATCTTGCGGGCGACATCATCGGTATTATTAAAATAGCGGTCGATCTCGTGGGCGGTGCTTCGCATCTCTTCGGGTAGCATTCGTATCAGCAATGGAATGTGATCTGCCAGTGTCAACAGCAAGCGGCTCAGCCATATGTTCCAGGAATGGGCATCCCGAATATCCTGCTCTGTGGGGCCATGTTTGTTGATCAGGGCGTCGATCCACGGAATATCCTTGGTGATGTCTTTATACACGTGAT
>JADGRM010000241.1 GCA_017880945.1 Gallionella sp.
GAGCGGGTGCTCATCGGCACACCTCCGGTCGGCGTGAGACCCATGCTGGTATCCATTGGTTTACCCGCCTGGACCGCAGCCAGGCTCGCGCCGTTGCCGAGGTGAGCGAGAATGACTCGACCTCGCGCTGCTTCCGAGCCCGCCACGCGCCTCAATTCTTCCATCAGAAACGCATACGACAATCCGTGAAACCCGTAACGACGCACCCCCTGCGCTTCATACTTGCGCGGGATCGGCAACAATTGTGCCACGCGCGGCAGGTCGTGATGAAAGGCCGTGTCGAAGCACGCCACTTGTACTAGATTGGGAAACCGGCGATGAAATGCCTCGGTCAGCAGGATCTCTTCCGGCAGATGCTCTGGATCGAAAGGCTGAAGCTGGTGCAGCTCCTCGACCATTTCGGCTGTAATTCGCTGCGGTTCGCTGTACTTCGGTCCGCCATGCACCACGCGATGCCCCACCGCAGTCAACTCCCCACGCGGGATCCGTTCCTCGATCCAATCCATCAGCACCCCAACTGCTGCCGTGTGGTTCGCCGCAGTTATTCGCCTTGTGAAGTTGTCGGCCTTGTTCAAGCCTTTCACCACAAACGAAGCTTCCGGCAGTCCGATCCTCTCAATCCCACCCTCCAGAATCCGTCTGAGCGAGCCTCCAACCTCGAACAGTGCGAACTTGATGCTCGACGAGCCGCCATTGATCGTCAGAATGTGTGGTTTAGCTGGTGTCACTGATAATGCCTTCATTATTAATCTAATGTATTTTCTCAACCCAGGTTGAGAGTGCCGTTACCCGGGGCGTTGGTGAGCGTCTCCTGGATTTTTCACCGGCCCTCGGCGGACTATCATTTCGGTGACGCGTCCTTATTTTTATCAGCCGGATTGTCAAATACCAATGCTTTCTCAGCCGGGTGGGCCTCCTTGGCAATCTCGACCGTTTTCGTCGGGGGTTGTGTGGAGACTAGCGCAGGACTCAAATGTTGTATATCATTAACCGCCAAAAGTTCCCCCCGACTTCCTTCCACTCTGAAGCGTGTTATAGAGCAATTACTGACGGTCGTACGCCACCACCGCCAGCGTTTTTCGGGCAGATACCAAGACAGCGCCGCTGAGATCACACCGGCATGCGCGATCACAGCGACGCGTTGATCGGGGTGCCTGGCTACGATGTCCAGCAACACTGCTGAAACACGTCCCTCAATGGGCCAGCGAATAGATTCGCCCGCACGCGCATCCAGATAATCTTCTACAAGATCGGTGATCGAAAGGATCTCCAAAAACATCAACGCCGGCAGCTCGGTAAACCGTATTTCCTGAATGCCCGGCCGCAATTCTGCGGTTTGTCCGATCTTTGCACCGATAATACTTGCAGTTTCCTGGGTGCGGCGTAGAGGGCTGGAATAAAAACCATCGAGATGATTTTGCGGATCATTAAAGTATTGACCGGTTTTTGCAGCCTGTTCCTGCCCAAGTATTGTCAGGGGTGCATGGAAGTAGTCTCCGTTTACGCGCACTGCATGTCCGTGTCGGATGAGATTAAGTTCTGTCGCCATTAGTTGATCGTCTTTCCTTCGAAAATTCGTTGCGGCGAAAGGTCTGCTTGCGAAAAACGGTATTGGATGGCTGACAGGTCTGCATCGATCATCGGAATATGTGTTTGATCCATTGCCAGAGTCCCTATAAAACAAGGATCACTTGCTAACCGGGGAAACAGGCGCGGGCATGTTTTTAACATCCTTTTCCTGCGGTTTCTCCGCGCCCGTGCCCGGCTCAGGCGCGATCACGCGCATCGCTCTTGGAAGCACTTTGATCCATGCCGTACCCGTTCCCACGATAATGCCTTCCGAGGATATATCCAGCTTTGGGGAAGTTTTCACCTTTATCTTTTTCGCCCGGTAGCGTTGGATGCGTCCATCGGGAGTTGTCCCTTCTTTGGCTGTCTTGACGAAATAATTGATCAATTCAGCTTTGCTAAACCCGGGGTATACAGAAATGTCGAGGAGTCCGTCTTCCATGGAGGCATCCGGTGCTACCAGGTTCTTTATTCCGGTAACTGGAGTATTTGCAATTGTCACCAGCATGGTCTCAACTTCAATTTTGCTGTCGTCGTCCAGTGTCAGATTCACTGTGGGGTTTGGTTTAAATTTCAGGATGGTATTGAGCGCTTCCAGGACCCGCCCATATTTGCCGTTGGGAACATCATTGATCATGGGATAGAGAGTAGCCGCGAGGCCAATGGCAACCACCATAAAGAAATAGTGATTTTTCCTGGTTTTGGTGGTTACGCAGCCCAAATCCACTTTGCGAGTGTGTCCTGCGGCGATCAAGGCACAGGCTTCCTTTAGATCTTCAGGGATCCCCAGACTCCTGGCAATATCATTTTCGGTCCCAGCCGGGATAATTCCCAAGCGGACCTTGGAGCCCGCTATGCCGCGAATTACCGCCCCAATCGTGCCATCCCCGCCCATGGCGATCACAACATCATAGCCGTCTTTTACGGCTTTTTGTGCGATCGGGATGGCTTCTTTTTTGGGCCTGGCAAAAGCCACATCCACCTTAACTCCAGCTTCTTTTAAGTAACTAGTTACTTGCTCGTAGCGCGAGGCTGCCTCTAGCACATTCCCAGCTCCGGGATTGGCGATTAATTTAGC
>JADGRM010000067.1 GCA_017880945.1 Gallionella sp.
GCCCCGGCACTGATGCTGTGTTAGTGAAGTTGTGCTGAGATTCCCGGGCATTTCTTTCTGTAACTTCCGGGGAAATAGGTTCACAGCAACGCCGGAATCCAGTAAAGTAACGCTCCATTACTAACCGATAAGAGCAATAACATGAGTGAAAAAGGACAACAACTGCAAGACCCGTTTCTCAATGCGCTGCGCAAGGAGCATGTGCAGGTGGCGATTTATCTGGTGAACGGCATCAAGCTGCAAGGCCAGGTCGAATCGTTCGATCAGTATGTTATCTTGCTGAAGAACACAATCACACAGATGGTCTATAAACACGCTATTTCGACTATCGTACCGGCTCGTTCTGTCAGCATTCCCCACGACGCTGCCGAGTAATGCAGCAGCCTTCCGCCGGTTCCGAGGCCGCAGTTCTGGTCAGTATCGATTTCGGCAATAGCGACCACAGCGAAAGTTTGCAGGAGTTGCGTTTGCTGGCCGAGACCGCCGGTGTGCGCACTTTGGCTATTGTCGAAGCCAGGCGGCAACGTCCCGACGCGGCGTTGTTCGCGGGCAGCGGCAAGGTGCAGGAAATCGCCGAGCTGGTAGAACGATTGGAAGCCCCGCTGGTCATTTTCAATCATGACCTTTCCCCCGCGCAAATGCGCAACCTGACCACCAAGCTGAATACGCGAGTGATCGACCGGACCATGCTGATCCTGGATATCTTCGCGCAGCGCGCGCAAAGCCATGAAGGCAAGGTTCAAGTCGAGATAGCACAGCTCAAGTATCTAGCCACACGCCTGGTGGGTATGAATCAGGACATGGGGCAACAGAAGCATGCAGTGGGTGCGCGTGGCCCCGGTGAAACCAAGCTGGAGCTGGACAGGCGCAAACTGGACAAGCGTGTTCATTTGTTGAAAGAACGCCTTGAGCAACTCACGCGTCAGCGCGAAGTGCGGCGTCGTGCACGCAATCGCCACGATGTGCTGTCGGTATCCATCGTAGGCTATACCAATGCCGGCAAGTCCACGCTGTTCAACAAGCTGACCCGCGCCAACGTGTATGTGGCCGACCAATTGTTCGCCACGCTGGATACCACTTCGCGCCGCATGTACACTGAAGAGACGGGCGAGATCGTGGTGTCGGACACGGTGGGATTCATCCGTCATCTGCCGCACTCGTTGGTCGCTGCGTTTCGCAGCACGCTGGAAGAGACGATACAAGCTGATCTGTTGCTGCATGTGGTGGATGCCAGCAATCCCAATCGCGACGATCAGATCGCCGAAGTGAACAAAGTGCTGGCCGAGATAGATGCGGCGGACATTCCGCAGCTTATGGTGTTCAACAAGATCGACTTGCAGGATGTGCCGCCCAGCGTCCATCGCGACGAATATGGTAGAATCTCCCGTGTTTTTCTGAGTGCCAAAAGTGGCGCGGGTCTGGATGGGTTACGGCTGGCCTTGATGGAAGCCAAGACCGCGCGCCAGGCCGCTGCAGCAAGTGAACATCAAATTAATCAAGCGAGTGACGAATATGGGATTGAATGATCCGCAATGGGGTAACAAGAACAACAACGGCGGCCCGCCCGATCTGGAAGAGTTGTTGCGCAAGCTCAATGCAAAGGTGTCTGCCCTGATGGGCGGCGGCAAGGGTGGGGCGGGCAAGGGCGGTCTGGGATCGTCGGGCGGTGGCGGACCAACGCGGCGATTCGGGCCGGGTATCGGCTTGATCGTTGCTATCATTGCTTTGATCTGGGTGGGCAGCGGATTTTACATCGTGGATGCAAGCCAGCGCGGCGTGGTGTTGCGCTTCGGCAAGAAGACCGAGATTACCGACCCGGGGCCGCGTTGGCATTTGCCGTTTCCGATCGAGGGCGTTGAGATCGTCAATCTGAGCCAGGTCAGGACTGTGGAAGTCGGCTATCGCGATAACGTCAAAAACAAGATATTGAAAGAATCTTTGATGCTGACTGATGATGAGAACATCATCGATATCCAGTTTGCGGTGCAATATTTCCTGAGCGACCCGGCTGATTATCTGTTCAACAACCGCATGCCCGATGAGAACGTGCGTCAGGCGGCGGAAACGGCGATACGCGAAGTGGTCGGCAAGAACAAGATGGACTACGTGCTGTATGAGGGGCGCGAACAGGTGGCAGCGGCAGCGACCAAGTTGATGCAGGAAATTCTGAATCGCTATAAGTCAGGTATCCTGATCAGCAAGCTGACCATGCAGAACGCACAGCCGCCCGAACAAGTTCAGGCCGCTTTTGATGATGCGGTTAAAGCCGGCCAAGACCGTGAGCGGCAAAAAAATGAAGGCCAGGCTTATGCCAATGATGTGATACCGCGCGCACAAGGCACGGCGGCACGTTTGATACAAGAATCGCAAGGCTACAAGCAAAGTGTGATCGCCAATGCCGAAGGCGATGCCAGCCGTTTCAGGCAGATTCTGGTGGAATACGAAAAGGCACCTGCCGTCACCCGCGAACGAATGTATCTGGACATGATGCAGCAGGTGATGGGTAATATCAGCAAGGTGATGGTCGATCAAAAGAACGGCAACAGCTTGCTGTATCTGCCGCTGGATAAATTGATCGAAACCAGCCGCGCAGGCGCAGCTGAAGTGCCGCCGGCAGTCAAGGTCGATGCCGCACCGGTGACATCTCAAGGAAACGATAATAGCGCGGCGCAGCGCGCACGCGATTCGCTGCTTGGTCGCGATCGGGAGACACGATAATGAAAATCAATATGGCTAACATCCTGATCGGCGCAGTGACTGTGCTGATCATGGCGAGTCTGAGTCTGTTTGTGGTGGATCAACGCCAGACTGCCATCGTGTTTCAGTTGGGTGAAATGGTCAGCGTAAAAACCGAGCCGGGTCTGTATTTCAAAGTGCCGCTGATGCAGAACGTGCGCTTCTTTGATTCGCGCATCCTGACGCTTGATACCGGAGAGCCCGAGCGTTTCATCACTGCGGAAAAGAAAAACGTGATGGTGGATTCCTTCGTCAAGTGGCGCATCGTGGACGTGAAGCAATACTACATCAGCGTCGGCGGCGATGAAGTGCGTGCCAGGACACGTTTGATGCAAACGGTCAATTCCAGCATGCGCGAGGAATTCGGCAAGCGCACCATCCACGAGGTGGTGTCCGGCGAACGCGAACAGATCATGACCGTGTTGCGCGAAAAGACCGACAGCGATGCCCGCAAAATAGGCGTGCAAGTGCTGGATGTGCGCCTCAAGCGAGTGGATTTCCCGCAGGAGATCAGTGAGTCTGTGTATCGCCGCATGGATGCCGAGCGCAAGCGCGTTGCCAATGAGTTGCGTGCCTCCGGTGCTGCCGACGGTGAAAAGATCAAGGCCAATGCCGACAAGCAACGCGAAGTGACGCTGGCCGAAGCTTATCGCGAGGCGCAGAAGACCAAGGGTGAGGGTGATGCCAAAGCTACCGCACTGTATGCCGCGGCGTTTGGACGTAATCCCGAGTTCTATGCGTTCTATCGCAGTCTGGAAGCCTACAAGCAAAGCTTCAAGAACAAGAGTGACGTGATGGTGCTGGACCCGAGTTCGGCATTCTTCAAGTATCTTAAAAGCCCCGCCAAAGGTGGAAAGTAGTGCTGCAATACTGGCTGCTCGGTCTGGCGATGATGCTGGTGATCGAAGGTTTGCTGCCGTTTTTGCTGCCCGAGTTGTGGCGTGAGACCTTTCGCAAGCTGGTGACGCTGAAGGAAGGACAGCTGCGTTTTATCGGACTTACCTCGATGTTGTCCGGTCTGTTGTTGTTGTATTGGATCAAATGATTAGTGCTGTGGTGTTTGGTTTTGTAGGTCGGGCTTTGCCCGACATGATTTTTAGCGGCGGGCAGTGCGTGGTTATTGCCGCTTCAGCGGCTTTACAACCACGGCCTACCCCTTGCGGGTGCAGCCCGCCCTACGAAGCTTTTGTTGTACTGGATAAATAATGCAAAACTGGCTCCTTCCCGAATATATCCAGGACATGTTGCCGGACGAGGCGTGGCGCGTAGAACAGATGCGCGCGCAGTTCCTCGATCTGTTGCGAAAGTCCGGTTATCAATTGGTGGGGCCGCCGCTGCTGGAATATGCCGAGTCGCTGTTGCTTGATGGCAGCGATGATATGGATCTGCGCAGCTTCAAACTGGTCGATCAGTTGAGCGGGCGTACCCTGGCATTGCGCGCCGACATCACCCCGCAAGTGGCACGCATCGATGCCCATTTGCTCAACCGTCAAGGCGTGGCGCGGCTGTGTTACGCGGGGAGCGTGCTGCATACTCAACCGGTCGGACTGACGCGCACCCGTGAATTGCTGCAGATCGGTGCCGAATTGTATGGGCATGGCGGCCTGGAAAGCGATCTGGAGATACAGCAGCTGATGCTGCAAACGCTGGCTCTGCTGGGTATCAAAGACGTGCACCTTGATCTCGGTCATGTCGGCGTGTTCCGTGCACTGGTGAGCCACGCCAAGCTCGACAAGGATATCGAAAGCGAATTATTCGTCGCGCTGCAAAGCAAGGATAGTGCGGCCCTGCGAACTTTGGCTCGGCCGCTGGATGCGGCCCTGCGCAACGCTTTGCTGGCACTTCCGGCATTGTATGGCAATTGTGCCGAAGTGCTGGCGAAGGCGCGCAAGCAGTTGCCGGATTATCCCGAGATGCGCGCGGCACTGGATGACCTGCAAAGCATCTCCACCAGTTTGCAACCGCTGGTATCCAACGTCGGCATAGACCTCGCCGACCTGCGCGGCTACCACTACCACAGCGGCATGGTGTTCGCTGCCTACCATGCCGGCAGCCACGATGCAATCGCGCTGGGCGGACGCTACGATGATCTTGGCAAGAGCTTCGGACGTGCGCGCGCCGCGACTGGATTCAGCATGGATCTGCGCCAGTTGTATCGCCTGCTGCCTCCGCAAGCAGCCCGGTTGGGAGTATGCGCGCCACACTCCGACGATGCCGCTTTGCGGGACAAGATCGCGCAACTGCGCGCGGCGGGAGAGGCGGTGGTGGTGGATCTGCTCGGTGATGCGACATTGCGCAGGGAGTTGCAGTGCGACCGTGAACTGGTTTTGCGCAATAGTGCATGGCAGGTCGTTGCGCTTTGATTTTTTAAATCTGAAAGTTTTGTGATGGCTAAGAACGTAGTGGTAATCGGCACCCAGTGGGGTGATGAAGGCAAGGGCAAGATCGTCGATTGGTTGACCGATCATGCGCAGGGCGTGGTGCGCTTTCAGGGCGGACATAATGCCGGGCATACCCTGGTGATAGCCGGCAAGAAGACCGTGCTGCACCTGATCCCCTCCGGAATCCTGCGCGACCATGTGATGTGCTACATCGGCAACGGCGTGGTGTTGTCTCCTTCCGCATTGATCAAGGAAATGGACGAGCTGCAACAGGCCGGGATCGATGTTTATAACCGGTTGAAGATATCCGAAGCGTGCCCGTTGATATTGCCCTACCACGAAGCGATCGACAAAGCGCGCGAACTGGCGAAAGGCGATGCCAAGATCGGCACCACGGGTCGCGGTATCGGCCCGGCATACGAAGACAAGGTGGCTCGCCGCGCGATTCGTTTGCAGGATATTTTTTTCCGCGAGCGCTTCGCCGCGAAGCTGGGCGAAGTGTTGGACTATCACAACTTCGTGCTGAAAAATTACTTCCATACCGAAACTGTCGACTTCCAGAAAGTACTGGACGATACGCTGGCACTGGCGGAACGCATCAAGCCGCTGGTGATGGATGTGCCGCGCGCCTTGTATGAAGCCAATCATTCAGGCAAGAGCCTGTTGTTCGAAGGCGCGCAGGGCGCATTGCTGGATATCGATCACGGCACTTACCCGTTCGTCACGTCGAGCAACTGCATCGCCGGTGCGGCCTGTGCCGGGGCAGGGGTAGGGCCACAGATGCTGCACTATGTGCTGGGCATCACCAAGGCTTACACCACGCGTGTAGGTTCCGGCCCGTTTCCGACCGAACTGTACGATGCGGTGGACAAGCGCGATCCGATCGGCGAGGGCTTGGCCAAACGCGGCCATGAATTCGGCTCCACCACCGGGCGTGCGCGCCGCTGCGGCTGGTTCGATGCCGCCGCACTCAAGCGTTCTATCCAGATCAACGGCGTGTCCGGCCTGTGCGTCACCAAACTGGACGTGATGGATGGCATGGAAACCGTGCGTCTTGGTGTGGGTTATCGCACCGACGGCGTGGAAAGCGATATCTTGCCTGTCGGCGCTGATGCGCTGTCGAATTGTCAGGCAGTGTATGAAGAAATGCCGGGTTGGAATGAAAGCACACTGGGCGTGCAACACTATGAAGAACTGCCGAAGGCCGCGCGCAACTATCTGGAACGCATCGCCGAGGTATGCGGCGTGCCGGTCGATATGGTTTCGACCGGACCTGATCGCGACGAGACCATCGTGCTGCGCCATCCGTTCGAATAGCATGTTGAATGTGATGGGCGAAGCAAAGCACGCAGTGCTTGGTTCGCGCCGCGTTCTTGTTTCTGCGTTGGAAATTTAAACTTGTGCCCAGAGCAGGTGCTTTGCCTGTTTCGGGCACGAAAAGAGAAATGGCCCGCTTGCGCGAGCCATGTTGTGTACTGGTGCCCAGAAGAGGACTCGAACCTCCACACCTTGCGGCACACGGACCTGAACCGTGCGCGTCTACCAATTCCGCCATCTGGGCCTGAAGATTTGCGCTGAAGCTTTGCTGAAGGCGCGCAATTTAATTGTTAAAGGATACATTGTCAATGAAAAATAAAAAGAACTTACGCCAGCAAGACCCATTTCTGGAACGCGAACGCGAGCAATACGAACAGCCGCTGCCCAGCCGCGAATTCATTTTGCAGATACTTACCGAGCAGGGCGCGCCTATGACCGATGAGGAACTGCTGGGCATGCTGCTCATCAACAAAGATGAGGAGGACTTGTTTTCGCGTCGCCTGCGCGCGATGGAGCGCGACGGGCAGATCATGCGCAATCGCAAACGCGACATCTGCGTGGTGGACAAACTCGACTTGGTCAAGGGCAAGGTGCAAGGCCATCCGGATGGGTTCGGCTTCCTGATCCCTGAAGACGGCAGTCCCGACATGTTCCTCAGCGAGAAGGAAATGCACCAGGTGTTGCACGGCGACGTGGTGATGGTACGGCAGAGCGGCGTGGACAGGCGCGGCCGCCCCGAGGCCAAGATTATCGAGGTGCTGGAGCGCGCCAATAATAAAGTGGTCGGACGCCTGTTTGAGGAGCACGGCATCCAGTTCGTGGTTGCGGAAAACCGGCGCATCACTCAGGATATTCTGGTCGCTGCCGGTCAATCCGGCGGAGCCAAGGCCGGGCAAGTGGTGGTGCTGGAAATTTTGCAGCAACCCAACAAACATGCGCAGCCGATAGGTCGCATCGTCGAGGTGTTGGGCAACTATGCCGATCCCGGCATGGAGATCGAGATCGCCCTGCGCAAGCATGATCTGCCGTATGAATTCCCCAAGGATGCGGAACGCCAAGCCAAAGCGATCTCTCCTGTCGTCTCACCGGAAGACTGGGCGGGGCGCGAGGATATCCGCAACCTGCCGCTGGTCACGATCGACGGCGAGACCGCGCGCGATTTCGATGATGCGGTGTATTGCGCGCCGGAAAAAGGCGGCTACCGTCTGGTCGTGGCGATTGCCGATGTCAGCCACTATGTGCAGACCGGTGACGCGCTTGATCGCGAGGCGATCTTGCGAGGCAACTCGGTGTATTTCCCGCGCCGCGTGATCCCGATGTTGCCGGAAGAATTGTCCAATGGGCTGTGCTCCTTGAATCCGCATGTGGACCGCCTGTGCATGGTGTGCGACATGCATATCAGCAGCAGCGGCGATATCGAAAAATATCGTTTCTATCCATCGGTGATGCATTCGCAAGCACGGCTGACCTACACGCAGGTCGCGGCAATGCTCGCCGAGCCGGATGGCGAACTGGCCAGGAGCAACGCGGCCATCGTGCCGCATCTGGAACATCTCTATCAGTTGTTCCAGAAGTTGTTAAAGGCGCGTGAGAAGCGCGGCGCGATCGACTTCGAGACGGTCGAGACGCAGATGATCTTCACCGAGCAGGGCAAGATCGAACGCATCGTGCCGGTCATCCGCAACGACGCGCATAAACTGATCGAAGAGTGCATGCTGGCGGCCAACGTCTGCGCAGCGGGCTATCTGCACGAACAAGGGCATACCGTGCTGTACCGGATACACCAGGGGCCGACACCGGAGAAGCTGGTAGCGCTGCGCGAATTCATGAAGGAATTCGGTTTGCAACTGACCGGTGAAGATGATCCGCAGGCAGCCGATTATTCCAAGCTGCTCAAGCGCATCAAAGGCCGTCCCGATGCCGGGTTGCTGCAAACGGTGATGCTGCGTTCCTTGCGCCAGGCCAAGTATGAGCCGGAGAACATCGGACACTTCGGTTTGGGCTATGATGCCTATACGCACTTCACCTCGCCGATACGCCGATACCCGGATCTGCTGGTGCACCGCGCTATCAAGGCTGTGCTGCATGGAAAAAAATATACACCCGCGCAGAAGTGGGCCGAGTTGGGCGCGCATTGCTCGATGACCGAGCGCCGCGCCGACGATGCCACGCGCGATGTTGAGGCCTGGTTGAAGTGTTTCTACATGCGCGACCATCTGGGCAGCGTGTTCCCGGGCACGGTCTCGTCGGTCACCAGTTTTGGCTTGTTCGTGTCGCTGGACGATCTGTATGTCGAAGGGCTGGTGCACATCTCCGAACTCGGCAAGGATTATTTCCAGTTTGATGCCGCCAAGCATCAAATGCTCGGCGAACGCACCGGACAGCGTTATCGCCTCGGCGACCGTGTGCAGGTGCGCGTCGTGAAGGTGGACATGGAAAGCACCAAGATCGATTTCGTGTTGCATGAACTCATGGAAGAGTCCGGTCGCGGACATGAAATCAAGGGGCACGCAGCAAAGGGACATGAAACCAAGCCTGCCAAAAATACCGCCAAGGGCAAAACCAGAGAAAAGAAGCATCGTGGCTGATCTGCGCCTGATCTACGGTTTTCACGCGGTCACCTCGCGCATCCGCCAGAATCCCGATGGTGTGCTGGAAGTCTACCTGCAAGCACAACGCCAGGATCCGCGTATGCGCGACCTGATCAAGCTCGCCGAAACCAATGGCGTGCGCATCATCCCGATCGAAGCGGCGCGCCTGGATGGCATGGCGGGCAATGCGCGCCATCAGGGCGTGGCGGCGCGCGTCGATGCGGCGCAGCGCGTGCAGCATCTGGAGGATGTGCTGGACACCCTCAGCGAACCGCCGTTACTGCTGGTGCTGGATGGCGTGCAAGACCCGCATAATCTCGGCGCGTGTCTGCGCAGTGCAGATGCGTTCGGCGTGCATGCGGTGATCGCCCCGAAAGACCGTGCGGTCGGTATCACC
This sequence comes from Gallionella sp., assembly GCA_017880945.1. Classification (GTDB taxonomy): domain Bacteria; phylum Pseudomonadota; class Gammaproteobacteria; order Burkholderiales; family Gallionellaceae; genus Gallionella. The sequence goes on from JADGRM010000067.1 coordinate 9,423, forward strand.
GCGACAGTCGAGAAGGTCGCCTGCGGCGCGGCGGAAACCGTCCCATACATCACCGTCACCAATCTCGCGCGCACGCTGCGCGACTTGAAGGAACGCGACATCTGGGTGGTCGGCGCGGCGGGCGAGGCCGAGCAGGATTTGAACGGCTTCAAGCACGCTGGCGCACTGGCCTGGGT
>JADGRM010000068.1 GCA_017880945.1 Gallionella sp.
GCCCTGCGATGGCGATAACCAATGCCTGAAGCAGATCACGGTCGAACAGGTATTGGCAAAAGCCCGCGAGATGCTGGCCGGGGTGAAAGATGTTGCGTCGCATGATCGGCGACTCGCATGAATCTGATCGCGCGACTCGCGGGGCATCCATTGATGGCCTGGTTCTTCAAAAAACGCTTCATCAAATTCGGCACTGTCGGCGCGTCCGGCATAGTGGTCAACCTGGGCGTGTTGTATCTCTGCCAGGAATTTCTGTTTGTCGCGATCCAGACCGCGAGTATGCGGCTCAACGCCTCTCTGGCCGTGGCGATCTTCTTCGCAACCGTCAATAACTTTTTCTGGAACCGCGCCTGGACCTGGAGTGATCGCAAGCATCATCCCGACAAGCACCTGCTGCTCCACTTTGGTCAATATGCGTTGGCTTGTTGGGTGGGCATCGTGTTGCAGGTGCTGTTGACCAAACTGTTCGTAGTCTATTTGCACTATCTCGTCGCCAATGCGTTGGCCATCGTGCTGGCCAGCGTATTCAACTTCCTGGTGAATAATTTCTGGACGTTCCGCAGCCATAGACCGGTGGATGAGATCGCGTTGCCCATTATTCCCGAGCCTGAGCCGGACTCTGAACAGGAAATCGGCAACAAATGAAATTAACCGGACCCGGCTTGCGTACGGCATGGTACGTGTTGGCCAGCCTGCTGGCGGTGTTCACTTACTTCTATGGCCTCGACAGCCAGCACATTCCAAAGAACGGCGACGAATATCCGTATGAACATATCACGCGGCTGACCGCCGACAGCGGCAAATTGCTGCCGCTGCAATCGCAGTTGGACAACATGCGCAACACCAAGCCGCCGCTGCTGTTCTGGCAGGGTATCGCATCCACCGGTTGGGGCAAGAACTGGACGTTGTGGGATTTGCGCTACCCGAGCGTGATCTACACATTGCTTACTGCGACGATGCTGTTCATGCTTGGCTGGAAGCTGCCTAATCGTACAAAGGCGGACAAACTTGAGACCGGCTTCATTGCAGCGCTGGCGTTCCTGGCATTTTTTTCCACTTATCGTTTCGGTCGCCCGTTTTTGACCAACCCGCCCGAGGTGTTCTGGATATTCCTGCCGTTCTTTGTGTTGTTGTATTGGAGACAAACATTTGCATCGCGCTGGTTGATCCCGCTGCTGCTCGGCATCAGTATCGGCATCGGCTTCCTGTACAAATCGTTCGCGCTGGGTCTGCCTGTCACGCTTGGTTTGACTGGATGGTATGTGCACCAGCGCCAGTATCGTGTGGCAGAATTCCTGAAACAGGACGCGCTGAAAGTAGTGATCGCCGTGTCGGTTGCGGTCGCGATGTTCGCGATGTGGTTCGTGTTTGATCCCGATCCGCAAGCGGTATGGAAGGAATTCGTGGTGGGCGAGAATGTCGGCAAGTTCGATCCGCACGGTCCGAACTATTTGTCGAAACTGCTGTGGGGCGGCTCCAGCATCTGGAGCTATGCGCTGGCCTTTCTGACCAATCCGGGGCTGTTGACCTTTCCGGTGGTGGCGCTATTCTTTGTCGCTTATAAAAGGCGCAGCCAGTTGAGCAAGGAAGAGCAACTGCTGTGGATATGGATCGCCGTGTTGTTTCTGAGCTTTGCCCTGCCCAGTCAGCGTTCGGGACGTTACCTGCTGGCGGCAATGCCCGCGGTGGCATTATTGTGCGCGCTTAACTGGCAGCACATCAGCCGCAAGGCATTCGTCGCCAGCCTGGTGTTGGCAGGTGCGCTCATTGCGGGGATCGCTTATCTGGCCGTGCGGCTGCAAGCTGAAATGCCCGATGTACAGTTGTATCCGTCGGCGTTCTGGTTGTTGATCGCGGGAGCGGGAATATTGATGCTGCTTGCTATTGTGGTACCCGCCCTGACCCGGCACAGTGTCAACGTCGTCGCATTATTGGTGCTGCTGTGTTTCGCCGCCTTTCTGCACCCCTTCGATGGTGCTTTGGGTAATTACAGCAAGGAGGCGCTGAACTATGTCGGCGGGAAGGAAGTTGGTGTGCCGTGCAACTTCAGGGCCATGGATGAAGGCCATCGCTTTATCCTGCCGGGCGCGGAGATACGCGGCTACAGCGAGGATCAAAATCTCAACGCGAGCGAACTGGCGGCGCGCTATTCATTGTTCGCGGTGCAGGTGGCGCTGAATGACAGCACGCAAAACGGCGGTTGCGCTGAGTGCAAGATTATCGGTCAGCGCCTGGATATTCGCGGCCGCCAAAGCTCGGCCGAGTTGAAAGAAATGTTTCTGGAGGGCAAGGTGTTGCAGCATCTTTTTGTCAGGGAAATATTGATGGAGTCTCCCCCAAGCGGCAAAATCACGCCGGAGCAGACCTCCGCTGAGCTATGCCGTTGATGATCAGATCCGGCATGTGCCAACCGGGCGCGCGCCAGGCGCTGGTTCTTTGTCTGGTGCTGGTTGCTTTTGGCGCGGCGTTTTACAAAGTCGCTCATCGTCAGTCGTCGCCACTTTTTCAGTTGCCCGCCAGCTTTCAGCATGATCGTGTGCAAAATACCGGCACACAGCAAACCAGCAACGCTACACCCGATTTTCGTACCCACTTCGTTTCTACCCAACAGAATATCTCTACTCATGCCGCCTCGCTGGTAGAGTTGAGTGACGGTCATATTCGCGCCTTCTGGTTTGCCGGCAGCCGCGAAGGCGCGGAAGATGTGGAGATACGCACTGCGGTATTCGATCCGGCAAAAGATCTATGGGGGCCCGAACACAGTATCGCGACACGTGAAGACACGCAGCGCTCGTTGCTGCGCTACGTGAAAAAACTCGGCAACCCGGTGCCGCAGCGCGCGCCGGACGGCAAGCTGTGGCTGTTCTATGTCACCGTGTCGCTGGGCGGCTGGGCGGGCAGCTCGATCACGGCAATTACCTCGAAGGATGACGGCACAACCTGGAGTCCGGCTCGACGCTTGATTACCTCGCCTTTCATCAACATCAGCACGCTGATCAAGGGCACGCCGTTTCTGTATAGCGACGGCACGATGGGACTGCCGGTCTATCACGAGTTCATCGGAAAATTCGGTGAAATGCTGCGCATCAATAACAGCGGCGAGATCATCGACAAGCAGCGGCTGAGCTCGGGCAAATCTACGCTGCAACCGGTGATGCTGATTAAAAGTCCGCAACAGGCATTGCTGCTGATGCGTCGTTCCGGCAACAGTCCCAAGCGGGTGATCGCGACTGAAACGAGCGATGCAGGTCAGCATTGGAGCGTGCCGACCAAGACCACGCTGGCCAATCCGGACGCGGCGATTTCGGGTGTGGTATTGCCCGATGGGCGGATTCTGGTGGTACTGAACGACATCGAAGATGGCCGCGATGCGCTGTCGCTGGTGGTTTCAGCGGATGGCGGAGCGACCTGGAAAACGGTCTACAAACTGGAAGACCAGCGCGGCCAGCCCACCGAACAATCAAATTATCTGGCGCGATATCTGCAAACCGCCGCTGAATCAGCCAAGGCTACCGAGGCGAGCATCACCGACGCGACGGGTTACGCAAAATCCGCACAGCGGAATAAATGCGAGGCGCAAAGTTGCGGCTTCGAGTTCTCCTACCCTTACCTGATCCGGGCGCACAGCGGCGACTTCCATCTCGTCTATACCTGGAACAGAAGCTTCATCAAACACGTCCAGTTCACGCGCTCGTGGCTGGACCAGCGCATGGAAAAAACTGCCGATGCCACACTACACTGACCTGACCGGAATGGCGAGCGTGGCCAGCGGGACAGCGGCTTCTTTGCTGCTGTTGCCGGGCATTGCTCGACTCACCAAGCCGCGCTTGGCAATACTGATGGTAGCGGTATTTGTGCTGTCGCTTATTCCGTTCGGCACGATGCCCATCGCTGCTTACGCGCGCGGCGTGACCGGCGACTTGAGCATTACCACGCTGGTGCTGCTGTGGTGTGCGCTATCAAGGCCCTGGTGCGGTTGCGTTACGGTTGAGGCTAAACATCGACGTGCGCTGTTGATCTTGATCGCCCTCGCAGCGCTCGCACTATATCCGATGGCCCTGGGTGTCGGTGCGTATGACCCCTATCGCCTGGGCTATGGCGATCCGCTGTTCGTCTCTGCGCTGTTGTTGCTTGCGCTGGCTGCATGGTTCTGGAAGTCTACACTGATCGCGCTGTGTATCGCGTTCGCTACCCTTGCCTGGGCAGTCGGCTGGTATGAATCCAATAACCTCTGGGATTATTTGCTCGACCCGTTCGTGTCGATCTACGCGTTGTGTGCCATCATAATCCAAGCGGTAAAGAGGCTGACTAACCGATAACAGGGCGGGCTCTGCCCGGCTACGAATTATTTTTTTGAAATAGAAATGGAATTAGTATCGCCATGCGTGTTGCCTTGCCAGAATGGCAACTTCTTGAACAAAACTGACAATGTTGAGAAAACCGGAATGACTACTGACAAGTATCGCGGTAACGTCATTTCAATTACTGCCGCCCTCAAATCTGCTGGGCAGGTGAGCGCGGCGAAGGTAAAAAAGGCCGGGTTCAACTATCCGATGCTGGAATGTTCGTAGCCAGAATAACGTTTTAATTTAGGAGAATTTAATGACAAAGGTGAATAAGGTTAAATTAACGGCAAAAGAAATTCGTGCTGCCAAAAATGCGGCGGCTGCAAATAAAAATTTAGCCCTCGCTAACAAGTCGCTGCTTGCAGCTAATCAGGCGATTGTTGTAGCCAGAAAAGTGCTGGAGTCTAAGCAGAAGATTGCGGTGCAGAAGGAAGAAGCGGCGAATCGTGCTAAAACAACTCAGGAAACAGCGCTGGAGAAGAAGGCGATAGCTGAACAAGAAGTGCTTGCCACACAAGAGGCTGGGGATAAGGCGCGATCTGAGGCAGAAGCGGCTGAAATTGCTAAAAAAATTGCAGCTCAGGAAACGGCTGCAGCCAGGAAAGTAGCGGCTGAGCAGGCGAAGTTGAAAGCGCAAGAAGCTGCGGCTGCAAAGAAAGTAGCAGTGGAGCAGGCGAAGCTGAGAGCGCAAGAGCTTGCTGCTGAGAAGAAGTCGGCTGCTGAGGCCAAGAAGATAGCAGCACAGGAAACTGCGTCAGCCAAAAGGGCGGAGGATGCAGCCAGAAAGATAGCGGCACAGGAGGCTGCGGCTGCAAAGAAAGTAGCAGTGGAGCAGGCGAAGCTGAGAGCGCAAGAGCTTGCTGCTGAAAAGAAGGCGGCTGCTGAGGCCAAGAAGATAGCAGCCCAGGAAACTGCGTCAGCCAAAAAGGCGGAGGATGCAGCCAGAAAGGTAGCGGCACAGGAGGCAGCAGCAGAGAAGAAAGCGACGGCTGAACAGGCGAAGATAGCTGCCCAAGAGCTGGCTGCAATAAAGAGAGCGGAGGCTGAAACCAAGAAAGAAGCGGCAGCTCAGGCGAAGGCAATCGCTCAGGAGGCTGCTGCTGCAAGGAAAGTTGCTGCTGCGCTTAAAAAGGCAAAGGCGGAGGCTAAAAAAACGGCATCTATCCCGCCCGAGCCGGTTTGGCCTTTCGCCGAAGAGTAATTTTTAGTCTGACATAACTGAGAAACGCTGGCGCATCCACCATTCTCCCCCGAATATTAAACCGAGATAATCCATTAGGGAGGAAACGCCGTTGTCCGAAAAACTTTTGATGGAACTTCTAGCCATTCCACTAGGCTGTCAAAGAACGACAACCAAGTGGCTGGTTATGGCGGTAAAAAGACAACGGCCAAGTCGCTGGTTATGTTGCGCGATGGCTCTTGATCGCCCGACAAGTCAGGCTCCTACAAAGCACGAACGGCCTAACGGATAATCCGGGTTCAAAACAAGGTTTTAGTTTTTCACCAAGCCGAGGTGGCACTGCCCCATGCATTCAAACCTGCTGTCAATAGCCTAAAAAAACAAGGTCGTTTATTCGTCGCCCACGACCTCGATGTGCAGCGTGTACTGCCTTGATCCTAGAAAAAGCAGTTGATTGGTTCGTAGGTGCGAATTTATTCGCACCTACAAATTCAGTACAACATCATAAAGCGATGCGGGGTTCTCCGTTAACTGCTTTTTCTAGGTTGATGGGAAAGACGGTACCAAAGAAGCATATTCTCTAACCATAGTTGTTCCGCTATGATTGCCGCACAGGGAGCACTCCTCTCAAACATCAAGGTTGAATCGAACCATGTTCTCCATACCCAAAATCTTCGAAGGAAAACCGGACCATCCCATGTTCGACGTGAAGGAGGCCAGGAGGATGCTGGCCGACTTGCCGCATGACAATTCCTTCAAGGCGCTGGATGAGATTACATCATGGCTGAATTCGGTAAAGGACACTTCTGGTTTTCGACCGGAGGTACGCACAGAAATCATCATGCTGCTGGATGAGACCGGGCAGCCGTTCTATGCGGAGCTGTCGCAGCTCTATCTCGGCGAGCCGCATTTGCAGGATTTCAAGGGCATGCATCTGTGGCAGGGTCTGCACGATTTTATGAAGACTTTGGCCGAGGCTTATTCAGTGTGTGTACACGAATATCAGCAGGCGGAAAAAAAGTCTTTCGACCACAAGGAGTTCATGCCGGTCATCTGCGTCAGGCTGTTGCGCGCCGTTGCAGAGCAGATGAAACTGGAAATGATGCACTACGTGGACATCGAGCAGTCGGTCTGGGATAGCCTGTGCAGTTGCTACAATTTTGCTGAAGCCAACCAGTTTGCGGAGAGCATGGTTTTCGCCTATCCCAGACAGGCAATCCATATCAGTCCGCAGCGGGAGTTGTTGCGGGCGATGATGCTTTATGAGTCTTCACCCGGCACGCTGGCACCAGACCAGATCGAGGTGTGTTTTCGCATCGCCGGTCGCATGGTCAGTTTCTTCGATTTCAAGGATGCGCCGGATCCAGACTGTGCATACTGTTTCGATCTGGCCAAACCAGGCGCGCCAATCCGGGTGGATGGAGATCTCCGGATAACACCGGCGCTGCGCTTCTTTGGCGCAACCAAGGCCGTCCCCAAGGTGACGGATATTATCGAACAGCATGAGCACGGTTCGATCCAGCAAGAACAACGCTTCGGCAGCGAGTTCACCCCGGCGGGCAAACTGACTGTGCTCAAGCATCTGCAGTTGTACTGGGGGAAGGATCAGCCGCACCGGCATCAGGAACGCAGAGGTATCAGCACCGCCCTCGACGTGGTGCACGGCTTTCGGACGATCAGCAAACTGGTGGCACGCATGGATATTGATAATGCGACGAACATCTCTGAAAAAGATGCGGCAACGCTGAAAGAACGTTCTGATATCAATCTGGCAGCTGATAACGATGATGTCGATTACAGTACTGAAAAATGGACTGTATCGGATATCAGTGTCGATGGGATTGGCGGCGTGATTCCGAATAACGGGGGAGCCTGGGTAAAGATCGGCGACCTGTGCGGCCTCAAGGCCGGAAACAGTCCGGTATGGTGGATCGGCATGATACGACGGCTACATACCGACACGTTGCATACGGACACCAGGGGCGCGGTGCGTGTGGGCATCGAAATGCTCGCCAAGAAACCCCTTTCGGTGTGGCTGCGCACTCTCGGCAAGGGCACTGAAAAAGTGTCCAACTGGGAAACGAGTTCCAGCTCTTTCGAATATGATTACATACCGGTCATCTTGTTGCCCGATGCAAGCAATTCCTATGCGAATGCCACGATGCTGATGGAATCGGGCAGCTACGTGCCGGACACGATCTATGAAGTGATGCTGGGAGAAAAAAGTCGCGACATCAAACTCACAAGCTTGGTTGCCGAGGGTGAGGACTACGAGCAGGTCAGCTTTCAGTGGCTCAATGCCGCGCATACATGATCTATTGAGCGGCCAGCAATATGAATTGACGATCACACCCCCGCACCAAAAACTTTAAACAGAAAGTAACCTGCCTATCGGCCTTCGTTGTTGGTATTTACTGGAGCCTAATTAGTGCGTAATTGCCTAAATTAAAGCAGTGAGGGATAGATAACCAATCCCCACACTACCAGCGCATTCACGATGCTTAAAAACACCGCGGCACTGGCGATGTCCTTGGCGCGCTTGGCGAGCGGGTGCTGTTCCAGCGAAGTGTGATCCACTGCGGTTTCGAGCGCGGAGTTGAGCAGTTCGACGATCAGCACCAGCAAGATGCTGGCTATCATCATAGCCTTGCCGAGATGGCCGGTTGGCGAAAGCAGCGCGGCAGGAATCGCGATCGCTGCGATCAGTACTTCCTGGCGAAATGCATCTTCGTGCTGCCAAGCGGCGCGCAGGCCTTGCAGTGCAATCCCCGTTGCGTGCCAGGCGTGGGTCAAACCGGGGCGGTGCTTGTTGTGGTTTTCCACACTGACCCTTCTGTTTCAGGAATCGGCATAAGATTCGATAGGCGGGCAGGAACAAATCAGATGTTTATCCCCGCGCACATTATCGATACGGGCGACACTGGGCCAGAATTTGTTATCTCTCACCCACTTTAACGGGAATGCAGCCTGCTCGCGGCTATAGCTGTGCTGCCAATTATCGGCGACGACCGCTCTGGCAGTATGCGGCGAATTCTTCAGCACATTGTCCTCTCTATCCGCTTTGCCAGAGATGATTGCATCGATTTCCTTGCGTATCGAAATCATCGCGGCACAGAACCTGTCCAGCTCTTCCTTGGATTCGCTTTCGGTCGGCTCGACCATCAAGGTATCGGCTACCGGGAATGAAACGGTGGGCGCGTGATAGCCATAGTCCATCAGGCGTTTGGCGATGTCACCCACTTCCACTCCCGCATCGCGTTTGAACTCGGCACAGGCCAAAATCATTTCGTGCGCGCAACGGCCATTCTTGCCGCTATACAAGGTGGGGTAATGATCTTTCAATGACTCCTTGATGTAGTTGGCATTCAGTATCGCGATGCGTGTGGCCTCTGTCACGCCCTCTCCACCCAGCATCTTGATGTAGCCGTAAGAGATCAGCAGGATCAATGCGCTGCCGTAGGGCGCTGCGGATACGGCGTGTATTCCCTGATCGCCGCCGGTTTTAACCACTGAGTGCCCAGGCAAAAAAGGCACCAGATGTTTCGCGACACCGATGGGGCCCATGCCGGGACCGCCGCCGCCGTGCGGGATGGCAAAGGTCTTGTGCAGATTCAAATGACACACATCCGCTCCAATATTGCCCGGGCTGGTCAAGCCGACCTGCGCGTTCATGTTGGCGCCGTCCATATATACCTGGCCGCCGTTGGCATGGATGATGCCGGTGATCTCGCTGATGCTTTCCTCGTAAACACCATGGGTGCTCGGGTAAGTGACCATCAAACAGGCCAGATCATCCTTGTGCTGCTGTGCTTTTTCACGCAGGTCTGCCACGTCGATATTGCCCTGCTTGTCGCACTTCACCAAGACGATCTTCAAGCCGCACATCGCGGCGCTGGCCGGATTGGTGCCGTGTGCCGAGGTGGGGATCAGGGCGATGTTGCGGTGCGCATCGCCGCGTGACTGATGATAGGCCTGGATGACCAGCAGGCCCGTGTATTCTCCTTG
>JADGRM010000069.1 GCA_017880945.1 Gallionella sp.
ATTGACGCTGGAGTAATGCGCCTGTATGACGACCTCGCCGGGATCGAGATCATCCAGCGTCAGTTCGACGAAACGCCCAGCGGATTTGCCGTCTTGTTCGAAAATACGGTAAGCGCGGAATGGTTGCATATCGTTCAAACTTGAAAAGTTGTTTTGAATTTCAAAAGGCATTGAGCCACGGATTAACACGGATGTTCACGGATATTGTAGGGCGGGCTACGCCCGCCAGAGGGTCTCGTCGGGCAAAGCCCGGCCTACATCACTGCCCCTTTTAGCTTTCCTGTTCGGAATCATCCTTGCTTCTCGCTTTCGCGAAGGCATGAGCATTAACCAATACTTAAACAATTACCGGGATGGCAAATAGGCACAGCAATACCAATACACCGCGCCATATGATATGTTGCTACTGGTTCTGAATGAAAAAACAAGCCACTCATCATGCTGATACCTCGCCTGAATGTCCTTCATCAACGAACTGAATGATCCCACACTGAACATCAGCAGCTCGCATATTGAAGACGCTACGCTTTTTAGCTCTAAAAATCTACAAATCCAGCAACACCCGACCCGGAAATTCCAGCGCTTCCTTGATGGTAGACAGGAACAGCACCGCTTCGCGGCCGTCGATGATGCGGTGGTCGTAGGACACTGCGAGATAATTCATCGGACGGATCACGATCTGTCCGTTCTCCACCACTGCCCTGTCCTTGGTCGCATGGATGCCGAGGATAGCCGCTTGCGGCGGGTTGATGATCGGGGTGGAGAGCATCGAGCCGAACACGCCGCCGTTGGAGACAGAAAAGGTTCCACCGGTAAGTTCTTCCATCGTCAGCTTGCCGGCCTTGGCGCGCGCGCCGAAATCGGCGATCTGTTTTTCGATGTCCGCAAAGGAAAGTTTGTCCGCGTCGCGGATGATGGGCACGACCAGGCCGCGCTCGCTGCCGATCGCCATGCCGATATCGAAGTAGCCGTGGTAGATGATGTCGGTGCCATCCACCGAGGCGTTGACGATCGGGAATTTCTGCAATGCCAGCACCGCCGCCTTGACGAAGAACGATGAGAAACCGAGCTTGACGCCGTGTTTCTTTTCGAACGCGTCCTTGTATCGGTTGCGCAGATCGATCACCGGCTGCATGTTGACTTCGTTGAAGGTGGTCAGGATCGCGGCGTTCTGTTGTGATTGCAGCAGGCGTTCGGCGATGCGCTGGCGGATGCGCGTCATCGCCACGCGCTGTTCGGGACGGTTTCCGGACGGCGCGATGGCAGGCACTGCCTGCGGCGCGTTGATACCCGACACTTGCGCCTGGGAAACCTGCTGCATCGCATTCAGCACGTCCTCTTTGGTGACGCGTCCGCTGCGTCCACTGCCGTGCAAGTTACCGGCATCGACCTCATGTTCGCGCGCCAGTTTTCGCACCGAAGGCGGCACGGCGGAACTGGCCGCCGCGTGCGCAGCGGCAGTAATCGGCTTGGCAGCCGTGGCAGCAGTATCGATCTGCGCGATCAGCTCTTCGCTGCCCACCTTCTCGCCATCGCCCTTGATGATTTTGGTCAGCACGCCGCTCTTGGAAGCAGGCAATTCCAGCACAACTTTATCGGTCTCGACGTCGATCAGATTTTCGCCCTCCGAAACCGCATCGCCGACACGCTTGTGCCAGGTCAGCAAAGTGGCTTCAGACACGGATTCTGACAATTGCGGCACTTTGACTTCAATGATGCTCATGGTGTGATGCCCCCGGTTTAGGTTTGTTATCGAGATCTTCGCGGAAGGCGGCTTCGATCACCGCCTTCTGTTGTTCCTGATGCACCGCCAGATAGCCGGCGGCGGGTGCGGCGGATGAGGGGCGCAGCGCGTAGTCGAGGTGCATACCCTCGCGCATGTGACGCAGCAGATAATGCTGGATGCGATGCCACGCACCCTGATTGCCCGGCTCTTCCTGGCACCATACCACTTCAGTGGCATTCGGATACGCGGCGATCTGCGCGGCAAAGTCATCATGCGGGAAAGGATAAAGCTGTTCGATGCGTATGATCGCCATATCCGCAATGCCCTTGGCATGACGGGCGGCGAGCAGGTCGTAATACACCTTGCCGCTGCACGCGATGATGCGGCGGACTTTTTTGTTATCCAGCGTATCTACTTCGGCGATCACCGGCCAGAATTTCCCTTGCGTCAATTCACTGAGCGGCGAGGCCGCGTCCTTGCTGCGCAACAGGCTCTTGGGCGTGAACACGATCAGCGGCTTGCGCACCGGGCGCAACATCTGCCGGCGCAATAAATGGAATATCTGCGCGGCGTTGGAAGGAATGCACACCTGGATGTTGTAATCGGCGCACAGTTGCAAGTAGCGTTCGATGCGTCCCGAGGAATGCTCCGCCCCCTGCCCCTCATAGCCGTGCGGCAACAGCATCACCAGCCCGCACAACCTTCCCCACTTCACTTCGCCGGAGGCGATGAACTGGTCGATCACCACTTGCGCGCCGTTGGCGAAATCGCCGAACTGCGCTTCCCACAGCACCAGCGAATTCGGCTCGGCAGTGGCATAGCCGTATTCGAATCCCAGCACCGCTTCTTCGGACAGCAGCGAATCAATCACCACGAAATTCGCCTGTTCGGGGGAAAGATGCTGCAGCGGTGAGTATGCCCCCTCGTTCCACTCCTTGCGGTTCTGGTCATGCCATGTGGCGTGGCGGTGGAAAAACGTGCCGCGCTGACTATCCTGCCCGCTAAGGCGAACCGGATAGCCTTCGGTGAGCAGCGTGGCGTAAGCGAGGTTTTCCGCCATACCCCAGTCCAGCGGCAAATCGCCGCGTGCCATCGCGGTACGATCCTCGACGATTTTTTGCACGCGCGAATGAAGAACAAAATTTTCAGGTACGGTGGTCAGCGGTATCGCCAACTCCCTCAAGCGTTCCAGAGTCACGGCGGTGTTGACCTTTACATCCCATAGCACGGCGTGCCGGAACGGCGCCCAGTCGACAGTGGTTTTGCCACTGCCTTTTTCCAGCGCGGGTTGAATCGAGTTCCGCCCCTCATCCATCGCCTTGTGGTAAGTCGCAATCATCGTGTCCGCTTCGCCGGGCTGGATCACGCCCTGCGCCTCCAAACGCTGCGCATAAAGCGCGCGCGTGCCGGGATGCTGGCGAATGAAGCGATACATGAACGGTTGGGTGACCAGCGGCTCGTCCTGCTCGTTGTGCCCCAGCTTGCGGAAGCACACCAGATCGATCACCACATCCTTGTTGAAGTGCATGCGGAAATCCAGCGCAATTTCGGTGATCAGCAATACCGCATCGGGATCGTCCGCATTCACATGAAAGATCGGCGCGTCGATCATTTTCGCCACGTCGCTGCAATAAGTGCTGGAACGTACGTCGCGCATGTCCGATGCGGTGAAGCCGATCTGATTGTTGGTGATGATGTGCACCGTGCCGCCGGTACGGTAGCCGCGCGTTTGCGACATGGCCAGCGTTTCCATCACCACGCCCTGTCCGGCAAATGCCGCATCGCCGTGCAGCAGAATCGGGATCACTTTGGAACCGTCGAAATCCTTGAGGCGGTGCTGGCGCGCGCGCACCGAACCTTCCACCACCGGATTGACGATCTCCAGATGCGAAGGATTGAAGGCCAGTGCAACGTGCAGCTCTCCACCAGGCGTGGCTATGTCGGCCGAAAAGCCCTGGTGATACTTGACGTCGCCGGAAGTCAGATGCTCGGCATGGATACCCTCGAATTCGGCGAACAGCATGGAGGGTAGTTTGCCGAGTATATTAACCAGCACGTTGAGCCGCCCGCGATGCGCCATACCGATCACGGTTTCCTGCACACCCTGTGCACCGGCACGTTGCAGCAAATGTTCGAGCAACGGGATCGTAGTCTCGCCGCCTTCCAGCGAGAAACGTTTCTGTCCGACGAACTTGGTGTGCAGATAGCGCTCAAGCGTCTCGGCGGCAGTGAGGAGTTCGAGAATGCGGCGACGCTGAGCAGCGTCATAACCGGCCAATCCGCGCACGCTTTCAAGGCGATTCTGTATCCAGCGTTTCTGCGCCACATCGCTGATGTACATGTATTCCGCGCCTATGCTGCCGCAGTAAGTCTGGCGCAACAGCTGGAGGATCTCGCGCAGGGTCATGCGCGCGCCACCCACCAGCGAGCCGGTCTCGAAGGTGGAGTCCATGTCAGTCTCGCCCAAACCGTAATGCGCCGGATCAAGCTCGGCGATCACCGGTTTGGCATAACGGTTCAGCGGGTCGAGATTGGCGACACGCACGCCGAGGAAGCGATGCGCGTTGATGAGCTGCAGTACGAAAACCTGCTTGCGCTCCAGCTCGGCATCGGGCGCCATTGCACTGCTGGCAGAAACTTTTGGCAAGGCCGCAAAAGCGCGCTGGATGCGGCTGTGCGATTCCTCGTGTGCGCCATTGGCCAGCGGCGGCAGCGCATCGAAATAATTGCGCCATTCTCTGGGCACGGCATTCGGATCAAGGAGATATTGTTCGTACAATTCCTCGACAAAGGGCGCGTTGGTTCCGAACAGCAGCGAGCTGTCCTGCATCAACTGCATGAAATTGACAGGCTCGTTCAACGTTTCTTCACCGGCACATAATCACGCTTCACCGCACCGCGATATAACTGGCGCGGACGGCTGATCTTGTGATCGCCAGAGGCAATCATTTCGTTCCATTGCGATATCCAGCCGACCGTGCGCGCCACCGCAAAGATTACCGTAAACATATTGGTCGGGATGCCCAGCGCGCGCAGCACAATGCCGGAATAGAAATCCACATTCGGATACAGCTTGTGATCGATGAAATACGGGTCGCTCAAGGCAACGCGCTCCAGTTCCATCGCCAGCTCGAACAACTTGTTGTTTTCCAGCTTGAGTTCTTTCAGCACTTCGTAACAAGTCTGGCGCATCACGGCAGCGCGCGGGTCCATGTTCTTGTAGACGCGATGACCAAAACCCATCAGGCGGTATTTCTTGTCCTTCACGCCCTGTACATATTCCTTCACACGCGACACATCCCCGATCTCTATCAACATATTCAGCGCGGCTTCGTTGGCACCTCCGTGTGCCGGGCCCCACAGCGCAGCGATACCTGAAGCGATGCAGGCAAATGGATTCGCGCCGCTCGAACCGGCCAGTCGCACCGTCGAGGTGGACGCGTTCTGCTCATGGTCGGCGTGCAGAATGAGGATGCGATCCAGCGCGCGTACCAGCACCGGATTGGGTATGTAATCTTCAGCCGGTGTGGCAAACATCATGTACATGAGATTTTCCGCGTAGCCGAATTTGTTCTTCGGGTACATGAACGGGGCTCCGATGTAGTATTTATGCGCCATCGCCGCAATGGTCGGCACTTTCGCCAACATGCGCAGCGCGGAAATATCCCGGTGTTCGGGATTGCTGATGTCCAGCGAGTCGTGATAAAAGGCAGACAGCGCGCCGACCACGCCGACCATCACCGCCATCGGATGCGCATCGCGGCGGAAGCCGGAAAAGAAACGCGCCATCTGGTCATGCACCATCGTATGAGAAGTCACCCTGCGGCTGAATTCAGCCTTCTGTCCGCCATCGGGCAACTCGCCGTTCAACAGCAAGTAACAAACCTCCAGAAAATCGGAATGCTCGGCCAGTTGCTCGATCGGATAGCCCCGGTAGTAAAGCAACCCTGCATCGCCGTCGATAAATGTGATCGCCGATGTACAACTGGCGGTGGAGAAAAACGCCGGATCGTAAGTGAATATGCCAAGCTTGCCGAGATTGCGAATATCGATCACATCCGGCCCCAGCGTGCCGGACATGATGGGCAGTTCGATGCTGCGCCCGTCATCCAGGGTCAACGTTGCGATACGATTCTTTTCCATAAAGGACTCCTCAAAGGTATGCGGCTTTGATTAAACCGCCCTGATCTTTTCCAGCAAAGCCTGCTGTTCGCCCTGCGTCGCTTCCTGCCTGCCCGCAATCATATCCCAGAGTGGGTTGTCGGGCATATCCAGCAAAGCTTCAAAAGCCTGTTTTTCTTTTTCATCGAGCCGGGTGTAATACGCCTCGATAAAACGTCCCAGCACGATATCCAGCTCCAACAACCCGCGCCGACTGCGCCAGCGCACCCGTTGCAACAATGCAGGATCAAGGATGCGGGATTCGGGATGCGAAACCCGGGGCAGCTCCTTGTCGTTCGTTCCCGTATCCTGAATCCCGCATCCCGAATCCTGAATCCTCATACGATTCTTTTCACCATCATATCTTTGATTTTCCCGATAGCCTCGGTCGGATTCAATTCCTTCGGACATACATCGACGCAATTCATGATGGTGTGGCAACGGAACAAGCGGTATGGATCTTCCAGATCATCGAGACGCTCGCTGGTTGCCTGATCGCGGGTATCGGCGATGAAACGATACGCCTGCAACAATCCCGCCGGGCCGACGAATTTGTCCGGGTTCCACCAGAACGACGGGCAGGCTGTAGTACAGCAACCGCACAAGATGCACTCATACAAACCATTAAGATGCGCGCGTTGGTCAGGAGATTGGAGGCGCTCGGTTTCCGGCGGCGGATCGTTGTTGATCAGGTAAGGTTTGACGGAATGATATTGCTTGAAGAACTGCGTCATATCCACGATCAGGTCGCGGATCACCGGCAGCCCCGGCAGCGGTCGCAATTCCACCGGTTCCTTGAGTGAAGACAGCGGCGTGATGCACGCCAGCCCGTTGCGCCCGTTGATGTTCATCGCATCCGAACCGCACACCCCCTCGCGACAAGATTTGCGTAAGCTCAAACTATCGTCCTGCTGCTTGATTAGCAGCAGCGCGTCGAGCAACATCTTCCCCTGCGTGCTGTCATCAGGCCTGATGTCCAGTTCGTAGTCCTGCATATAAGGCGCAGTGTCTTTGTCCGGGTTGTAGCGGTAGATACGAAACTTCATGTATGACTCCTATAACCAATCACTTGGCCACTGATCTCTGGTTGCTTATAACCAGCCACTTGGACACCTTTCTTTGGTGGCTTAGTGGATTGGCTGGTAGTTTCACCAGTGGGATGGCTAGTTGTTTTATCAGTAAACCCGCGCCTTGAGCGGGAACGATTCAACGGTAAGCGGTTTCAGCCGCACCGGCTTGTAATCCAGCCGATTCCCTTCGCGGAAATACAGGCTGTGTTTGAGCCAGTTCACATCGTCGCGCTGCTGGAAGTCGTCGCGCGCATGCGCACCGCGGCTTTCCTGACGCGCCGTCGCTGCAACCATGGTTGCCTGTGCGACTTCGATCAGGTTGTCCAGCTCCAGAGCCTCGATGCGCGCGGTATTGAACACTTTGCTCTTGTCCTGGATCTCGGTGTGCGCGACACGCTCGGCGATCTGCTTGATCTGCTCCACACCTTCGGCAAGCAAGCCGGGGAAGCGGAACACGCCGCAATGTTTCTGCATGGTCTTGCGCATCGCGTCGCCGACCTCGGACACGTGCTCGCCGTTCTTCTGATTTTCCAGACGCGCCAGGCGCGCCAGCGGACGCTCTGCGGCATCGGCAGGCAAGGGTTTGGGATGCGGGTTGTTCTTCAGGTCCTCGATGATCTGCCTGCCTGCTTCACGCCCGAACACGATCAGGTCGAGCAGGGAGTTGCAGCCCAGACGGTTCGCGCCATGCACCGACACGCAGGCGCATTCACCCACCGCATACATCCCATGCACAACTTCATCGGGACCGGTCTTGTAGGGTGCGACGACCTGGCCGTGGAAATTGGTTGGGATGCCGCCCATCATGTAGTGCGCAGTCGGCACGACCGGGATCGGCGCCTTGGCCGGATCGACGTGCGCGAACTTCAACGCGATCTCACGGATGCCTGGCAAGCGCCGGCGGATCACGTCATCGCCGAGATGATCCAGTTTGAGCATGACGTGATCGCCGTGCGGCCCGCAGCCGCGCCCCTCGTTGATCTCTATCGTCATCGCGCGCGCCACCACGTCGCGGCTGGCCAGATCTTTCGCGTTCGGCGCGTATTTGGGCATGAAGCGTTCACCATCCTTGTTGACCAGATAGCCGCCCTCACCGCGCACTCCTTCTGTGATCAGCACCCCCGCGCCATACACGCCGGTGGGATGGAATTGGAAGAACTCCATGTCCTCCAGCGGTATCCCTGCGCGCGCCGCCATGCCCAGACCGTCGCCGGTATTGATGTAGGCGTTGGTGCTGGACTGGAAGATGCGCCCTGCCCCGCCGGTGGCGAACAGCGTTGCGCGTGCCTGGAAGATCATCGTCTCGCCGGTTTCGATCTCCATCGCGGTCACACCCAGCACATCGCCGTCCTCGTCGCGTATCAGGTCCAGTGCCATCCACTCGGTGAAAAAATGCGTATTGGCTTTCACGTTCTGCTGATACAGCGTGTGCAGCAATGCGTGGCCGGTACGGTCGGCCGCCGCGCAAGCGCGATCCACCGGTGTCTTGCCGTAGTCCTGCATATGACCGCCGAACGGACGCTGATAGATCTTGCCGCTGTCAGTGCGGTCAAACGGCATGCCGAAATGTTCCAGCTCGTACACCACTTCCGGAGCGGCGCGGCACATGAACTCGATGGCATCCTGATCGCCCAGATAATCCGAGCCTTTCACGGTGTCATACATGTGCCAATGCCAGTTGTCTTCTTTGACGTTGCCCAGCGAGGCAGCGATACCGCCCTGCGCCGCGACGGTGTGCGAACGGGTTGGAAACACTTTGGACAGCACGGCCACTTTCAGCCCGGCATGCGCCAATTGCAATGCCGCGCGCATCCCTGAACCGCCCGCGCCAACCACCACCACATCGAATGTTCTTTTCGCTACCGCCATTTCATTTTCC
The DNA here is from genome assembly GCA_017880945.1 of Gallionella sp. GTDB lineage: Bacteria > Pseudomonadota > Gammaproteobacteria > Burkholderiales > Gallionellaceae > Gallionella. The sequence continues at coordinate 8,837 of JADGRM010000069.1, forward strand.
TTAATGCCAGATTATCCATTTGATGGAACTACTAGCCAATCCACTAAGCCACCAAACAACGGTGGCAAGTGGCTGGTTATGGCCGTAGGTCGGGCTCTGCCCGACATGTCGGGTGGAACCCGACCTACAAAATCCTGAATTCAAAATCCCCACAGTATCTGCACCGACCAGATCGAATAGAGCAACAGCGCCAATATCACCAGCACATGGATGACCAGCCGCACACTGGCCGGCTTGACGTAATCCATCACGATGTCGCGTATGCCGACCCACGCGTGATAGAACAGGCTCAGCAGAAACAACAGGCTGAACGTGCGCACCGCCAGGCTGGAGAACAGCGCAGTCCAGACGTCATAATCCAGATAAGGTTGCATCAGCAGATAACCGGCCAAAGCCACGCAGTACAACGCCATCAGCACCGCCGTGATGCGCTGGATCAGCCAGTCGCGCAGTCCGTAGTGCGCGCCGACGACGACGCGATTCACCATAGCTTTACTCCAATCAGAACGGTCAGCGCCAAGCTCACGAATATGACCCACTTGCTGCTGGCGCGCGCCTGCGCCAGCCTGACACCATAATCCAGATCAATCACCAGATATCGGATGCCCGCGCAAAAGTGATGCAGAAATGCCCACAGCAGACCGATCA
>JADGRM010000242.1 GCA_017880945.1 Gallionella sp.
CGATATGGCCTATCCAAAAGATAGCGATGAATACTCCAAAATGAATGGCTTTGGGATCTTATGGGTAACATCACACTCTCAACTAAAAGAAGAGTTGCCGATTAAAAATCTAAGAATATCGATTGAAAATATAGGCACGATTGACTTGGAGCCAATTTATTCTTTTCCAACTGATGAGCAGGATGAGTTAGTCGCAAAAGTTCTAGGTAAACACCGTAGTGATGCTATCTATATGATTCCCTTTTTCGAGGAAGCAAGAGGGGCGGCACTAATAGCTGACTACTCCGCGAATAGAACCAACTTTATTATTGGAAAACTTGAAAAAAACTTTCCTACCGAAATCGGGAAGCTTATCAAATTACCAGATTTGCGCGAAAAGCTCCGTCCTTTAGGTCGGAAATGGATAGCGCGGATACCTCAGGTATCCTGAGGTGATTTCATGCATCATTAGATGTACAGAACGTTCGTTCTTTGCTACAGTTTGGTTATGAATACCTGCACCAAAACCCTCAAGGTCAGAGTCAAGGACAAGCACACAGGCGTGCTGTCGCGCTGGGCCTTTGAGGTGAACCAGGTGTGGAACGCGGCGAACGCAATCAGTGCTGAGTATTCGTGGGTCCCGATCCCGGGTGTAGGGTATATGAACTGCAACACCTCCGAATATGACCTGCAAAAGGAACTTAAAAGCATTCGCGAGGAACGTGGCCTGAGCATTGGTGCCGCCACGGTGCAGTCGGTGATTGCCCAGCACGCCAAGTCGCGCCGGCAGTTCAAACGCAACAAGCTGCAATGGCGCAGCTCCAGTGGCGCGAAGCGCGCACTGGGCTGGATTCCGTTCAAATCGGCCGGCGTTAAGCTGGTCAACGGCCAGATCCGCTTCTGCGGTGAATTCTTTGGTGTATGGGACAGCTACGGCCTGTCCCAGTACGAGCTGGGTACCGGTTCGTTCTCGGAAGATGCCCGGGGCCGGTGGTATTTCAACACCACAGTGAAGGTCGAATTCAAGCCGAGCAGCGGGAGCAAGTCGGTCGGCATCGATCTGGGTCTCAAGACGGCCGCCACCTGTTCCGATGGCACGGTATTCGAACGCCGGCGGATCACAGACCAGTTTGCGGCCAAGCTGGCCAGCGCACAGCGCGCCAACAAGTCCCGGCGTGTGAAGGCGCTTCACGCTCGGATCAAGCACACCCGCCAGGACGCGATCCACAAGTTCACGACCGGCATGGTCGAGAACTATGGGGCGATCTTCGTCGGGGATGTCAGCAGCAAGGCATTGGCTAAAACCAAAATGGCAAAGTCTGTCCTGGATACGGGATGGGGCATGCTAAAGACACAACTGGAATACAAAGCGATGGCGCGGTCAGTGGTGTTCGAACAAGTGAGTGAAAAGTACACAACCCAGACTTGCTCGTGTTGCGGGGCTATCTCCGACAACAGTCCGAAAGGTAGGGCGGGCCTTGGAATAAGAGAATGGATCTGTGCCGGGTGCGGCACGCTGCACGACAGGGATGTCAACGCAGCAAGGAACATTCTCGCGCTCGGGCATGAGCGTCTAGCGGTAGGAATCCCCGCACTTTAGGGCGAGGGAGGATGTCAACAACAGTAATTAATTATCCGGATAAGGATATGTTTAATGTCATGTTAGAAAGAGAATACCCAATCGCTAAAGAAATTATTACGAAATCTGAAATGCCTAACAAGTTGCTCAAGGCCGCTCGCTTCACTCGCTGGACGCCGCAAAGCGGCGTCCCTTAGCAAAACGTTGGCGCTATGATCGCCGACCCACTCAATTTTGGTGAACATTTTCGCGACATGAGTGACGATGAGCTCTATATCGCTGCAGCTCCGGAAGTTTGACCGAGGTTGCACAATCCTTCGCCATCGCGGAACTGACTTCATGCGGGCTCGAAATGCCCGACCCCATTATCATGGCGACTTTGCGCTTCCGGATCACGGCGATTTTTGAAGCCGTCTTCGACATCGGCGGTGGTTTCGTGATGGATGATTGGGTGATGGAAAAAGTGCTGTGTTACTGACACCGCTCGGTCCTCACTCGCTGATCCCCTGCAGTCCCGGCTGATACATCTTGACGTTGTTGCGGCCATTTTTCTTGGCGTGATACATCGCGATGTCGGCGCTCTTGACCAGCAGCTTCTCATCTTTACCGTGTTCCGGATAGACGGCAACGCCGATGCTCCCTGAGATTTGCAGTGTGTGTCCCGCCAATACGAAAGGTTGGTTGAGGGCATGGAGTATCTTCTCCCCGACCTTGCCGGCATCCCGCTGGGTTTCGATGGCCGGCAACAGGATGACGAATTCGTCGCCGCCTATCCGCGCGGCGGTATCCGACTCGCGCAGGCAATCCTGGATGCGCAGCGCGACATCCTTAAGCAACAGATCGCCCACGCCGTGACCGTATGTGTCATTGACCGGCTTGAACTTGTCCAGGTCGATGAACATCAGCGCCAGACGCGCCTTGTTGCGCTGGGCCGCAGCGATCGCCTGTTGCAGACGGTCGTTGAATAATGCGCGGTTGGGCAGGTGGGTCAGCGCGTCGTACTGCGCCATGTGCTGCATGTGTTC